>NZ_JADYTF010000119.1 GCF_021530995.1 Bacteroides caecigallinarum | reverse complement strand
TTCCTATATATTATGCTTATTTTCTGTAGATATACAATAAAAACAGATATCTTTGCAGAAATTTTAATCAACAAATCAAGCAATTATGACAAATAAATCAACAGGAGCAGACTTAAAATCTGCAACTGAACAGGACAGCAAAAAACTGTTCATCGAAACTTACGGATGCCAGATGAACGTGGCAGACAGTGAAGTAATAGCATCTATCATGCAAATGGCAGGCTACTCCCCATGCGAGACCCTAGAGGAAGCCGATGCGGTGTTTATGAACACATGCTCTATCAGAGACAATGCGGAACAGAAGATTCTGAACCGTCTGGAATTCTTCCATTCTCTGAGAAAGAAAAGGAAAAACCTGATAGTAGGTGTATTGGGTTGTATGGCAGAACGTGTGAAAGAAGATCTGATAGAAAATCATCATGTTGACCTCGTGGCAGGTCCTGATGCATATCTGACTCTTCCAGAACTTATAGCGTCGGTAGAAGCCGGAGAGAAAGCTATAAACGTAGAACTGTCAACTACAGAAACTTATCGCGATGTCATTCCTTCGCGTATCTGCGGTAATCACATCTCAGGATTCGTGTCAATCATGCGTGGATGTAACAACTTCTGCCATTATTGTATCGTTCCTTACACAAGAGGACGCGAAAGAAGCCGTGACGTTGAAAGTATCCTTAATGAGGTTCGCGACCTCGAAAATAAAGGCTACAAGGAAGTTACTCTCTTGGGACAGAATGTAAATTCATACCGTTTCGAGAAAGACGGAGAAACAGTTACATTCCCTATGCTCCTGCGTATAGTAGCAGAAGCTGTGCCTGGAATGAGAGTACGTTTCACAACATCTCATCCTAAGGACATGAGCGATGAGACACTCCATGTTATAGCAGAAGTACCAAACGTCTGCAAACATATCCACCTGCCTGTACAGAGCGGAAGTTCACGCATACTGAAACTGATGAACAGAAAATATACACGCGAATGGTATCTTGAAAGAGTAGAAGCTATACGCCGTATCATTCCTGACTGCGGACTCAGCACAGACATATTCTCAGGATTCCACAGCGAAACGGAAGAAGACCATCAGATGTCATTGTCGCTTATGCGCGAATGTGCATACGACTCTGCATTTATGTTCAAGTATTCCGAAAGACCTGGTACATACGCATCGAAACACCTTCCTGATGATGTACCTAAAGAAATAAAGATACGCCGTTTGAACGAGATGATAGAACTACAGAACCAGCTTTCTGCTGAAAGCAATGCTAAAGATGTGGGAAAAACATTCGAAGTCCTTGCGGAAGGTGTATCAAAACGCTCGAAAGAACAGTTGTTCGGTCGTACGGAACAGAACAAAGTCGTAGTGTTCGACAGAGGATCACACCGTATTGGTGACTTTGTAAAGGTAAAGATTACTGAGTCAAGCTCGGCTACTCTGAAGGGGGTTGAGGTTACTGAATAATAATGTCATAATTATATATTGTAATCATATAGATTTCAATTATAAAAAGTTAACATCCATGTTGATAACTAAACTTATATAGTGGTCAGCATGGATGTTATTTTGTTGATATACACAGATATAATGATTTGTTCACATGCTGTTGAAAACTTGTTATGGCTGTTGATAAGATAGAACTTGTATTAAGATGAGGCTATTGGTTTGTATAATATCTTTTGTATCTTTGCCCCGCATTTTTAATCAATTTAATTATTAACCAATGAAAGAAAACATTCAGAAAAGCAGCCCGACTATGCGTTTCAGACGCTATTCCAATCGCTCGTATGCAGTGTTCTCCACATTGAAATTTCCGGTGAGTATCGGGGTGATGACAGTAGCTATGCTGGCATCTTACGCTGGCATGCAGGTTTCACAAACAAGGATTATGGCGCGAACACTTTCTATAGCACTCTTTCCGACGAGCAGTTTGAACACGTAAGGAAGTACTACACTGCAGTTCAGGCAGAGACTAAGGGTGATGTCTATCATTTCAAACCGTCTGTGTATTGGAACCGTTCGGACGATAGGTTTGAATTCTATCGCGGGATGCCGGAAAAATCTCCTTTCAATTATCATCAGACAGATGTCTATGGTGTGAATCTTAACAACTACATCCAGACATACCTTGGAAAAACAGCATTTGGTGCAGAGTTCAGGAATGAAGGTGTAAGAAGTACATCGCTTGGAGAACCGCTCAATTCTCCGGTGAAGGTTCCCGGTGCTGATGCCGATTTTACTCTCGGACTTAACAGGACCAATCTGAGTTTTCATTTGGAACATAATATCGTGTTGAGGCGTTTCACTCTTTCTGCAGGAGTAATAGCCGTGAAGAATACCGGCAATGAAATGAATTTCCGTTTCTATCCGGGTGTTGATGCCAGCTATCAGTTTGCACGCGACTGGAAGGTCTATGCTTCTTACAACACTTCATTGCGTATGCCTACTTTTACAGAGCTTTATTATTCCGTTGGGGGGCATAAAGCCGACAAGTATCTAAAACCTGAGGAGATGCAGGCTGTGGAAGTTGGGGTAAAATATCTTCGTCCGGGAATACGTGGTACTATGAGCCTGTATCGCTATCATGGAACGGACATGATAGACTGGATAAAGGATATATCGCAGGGCGATGACGCTCCATGGCAGTCGGTTAATCATGCCGTAATCAATACAATGGGTGCTGAGGCTTCTGTTTTTGTTGATATACGCGAACTGATGCAGCGCGATGCTTTTGTGCGTTCGGTCAATGTGTCGTACAGTTATATTGATCAGGATAAGGAAACTACACCCAATCTGCAGTCGAAATATGCATTGGAGTATCTAAGGCATAAGTTCGTGGCACAGGCAAACTTCAGAATATGGAAACTGCTGGAGATGAACGTGTCATACCGTTGGCAGGACCGTATGGGTAATTACCAGAAAGGCAATTCGATGGTGCCATACGAACCTTATTCTCTTGTTGACGCACGATTTACATGGAATGCGCCGCAGTATAAGATATATTTAGAGGGAAATAACCTTCTGAACAAGACATATTATGACCATGGCAATATCCCGCAGCCAGGAATATGGGTAAGGGCAGGAGCAAGTTATAGGTTTAAGTTCTGATAATTAAAATGTTTGTATCCTCAGGAAACAGCTTTGTCTTCTGAGGATACTCTATTTTTAACATGTAACAAAATGCTCTAGTAATATATATGATGTGAAGTTTTTACCATCATTTTATATTGATTTAAATCAAAAAAGCTCGGAAAAGTAAAATCTTTGTCATTGATATTGAACAAACCTGCTGTCCCTTTTGTCTTGATAAGCGTATAACATTTAATAATTTGTGATGAAAAGGATAACACTATTTGCACTTATAGGTCTTCTTTTTATGGTGTCGTGTACAAACGACGATATGATGAACATTAGCAATACAGGCTCAGGACGCAGTGGCATACGTTTTCGTTTGAAAAAGTCTGAATACGTAGGCGACAGTAACTCACGTACAGAATCTGTGAGTACAGGCGTTTATGACAAGGTCTTTTTCTATATAGCCGACTCTGAAGGCGATGTAGTGACTACAGTATATGGCAAATATAATGCGCTAACCTCGGAAATATATGCCGAAGGTCTTCATGAGGGCGACTATAACCTGCTTGTTCTGGCTATAAAGGGCGATGAAACGGCCGATCGTGCCGAGATAAATAAAATATCAAGTATGGATGATGAATGGCTGGTGTTTCCTTCTGATCTCCACAAGCCTCTGGAAGCAGAGTATTTTTATTCATGTACACCGTTTACAGTCCGTTTAGATCCTGCTGAAGGAGGTAGCACTGAGGTTATCAGCATTGACAGCGAAGTTACACAGGATAGGATAGTGGGTCGTTTGGATTTCAATTTCGTATATAATAACCGATATGTGCGTAATGCAACAGTCGAGAAAAGAGTGAGACTTACTGAGTCAAAGTTCTATACATCAATAACAGGTGGAGGCTCCTTTACCGGAGAAAGTGACGGTATTATAGACGATATGGTTTTAAGAGAGGATATTCCTTATCTTTTTATGCCTACAGTAGCCGGTACTGTTTTAAAAGGAGATATATTCCATACTTCAGTAAACTATCTTGATGAGAAGACTGTTCTTGACTTCAATTTTGGCCAGCAGGAAGTGTTGCCAAATCATGCACATACGGTAAACACCGCGGTAAAGCATCCTGATGACATTTCACCGGTGATGTATATAACTGCCGATGCTTACAGAGCCGGAAATCATGCCAGGATTCTGGATGATGATGAACCTGTATCTGTTTATACGGACAGGTCTCAGCGCACTTTTAACACGGCAAAGCCATTACAGCTTTCCATTACTGATGAGGGGCAACTGCATGCGCGTTTTTATTCGCCACGTGTGCTTTATGGAGTAACGGTGAGAGCACGCATAGCAGCTGTGGATGATGAATATTTCGATTTTGCATATTTCGATTCTATTCCTGCTTTCTGCGATTTCTATGAGTCCTCTCCACTGGTAGAGAAAGGCACTATGTGTCGTACTGAGAGCGGTCGAATAATCAATGTCCCGGCACTTGACGCTGCCTCCATAGCTGGAGCGGAGTTGAAGATAATTTCATCGGATCCTTATTGGGCGAAACTTCAGGAAATAAAGCACGGATGGACACTTTACTGGGGGCTTTTCGGTGGAGACCCTTCACTCGATAATGGAGGCCCGGTAGGAAACTGGATGGGTATCCGTCCGGTACATTGTAGAGAGTCTGTGGCTTTCTTCCTTAATTTTACATATTTGATAGATATGGATGAGCACGAAGCTATCCTCCATGAGAATGCAGGTAAGTTATACGATGATAACAGAGAACCCGTGAAGGTGGAGGAAGTATTGGCCAAGATGCGGCGTGGACAGACACTTCAGGTCGGATTGGTCTATCCTGGTAACGGTGTTATAGGTTTGGGTAGTCCGAGTGTGTTTGGAGCATATCAGCGAGGATGGTTCGAACATTATTCAAACCGTTATGCGTGTAGCGTGATGTTCCATGAACTGGGACACGTTATGGGATACGGACACAATAGTTCGTTCACATACGGGCCGTGGGCAGAGGAGCTGATGAATAATTTTTATGTTGACAATATCAGCAGAATGCCTATTGATTCGCCTGTTTATCTTGACAGTTACTCAAATTCTCATAAATACAATTAATATCAGAATTATCAAAAATAATATTTCAATATGGGAGTAAGACTTGTAAATATATTATCTGTATTATTATTGATTTCTCTTTACTCATGTAGTGATGACAGCATATCCTACGGGAATTCATCAGGTGATGTAGTCACTGCCAGACTGTCATTGCTCAGTACTTCTGACGCAGAATCTGATGCGGTAGAGAATGTGTCGGCATATCGTTTCGATGGTGGTATGTTAGCGGAGGTGTTTGATAAGCTTGAGCCGGGAACAGATGGAGTAGTGTCTCTTAAGCCTTCTGCCATGAGTGGTAATGTATATTTTATGATTAACGCAGGAAATCTCGTTTCCGGTCGTGGTTTTGAAGTAGGCGTGACCTCTGAATCAGATTTCCAGGCAATGACTGCCGGAGCCGATGAAATGGTATCAGATGGGATGTTTTTGTCAGGTATGGCATCTATAAGTCAGCAGACATCGTATGTATCAGTTGCAATGAAACGTTCAGTAGCGAGAATAGATATAAGCTCTCCAATCAATAACGTTGCGGTGAATAGTGTAAAGGTGAAGAATGTATGCCCTGAAGGTTATGTAATAGAGGGAGGTAATGGTGGAAACATTCCCCAGCCGGTTGATATGGTGAAAGATTATGCTGACAGCCCCTTAACTGCTGCTGAAGAAACTTTGTTTTACTTTCCGCACCAAGAAGGTAAGAATTTTGAAGTGGAAATAATGGTCACATCCTCAGGCTCATGGCACAGGTTGAAAACAGTTCTGCCGGACATATTACGCAATAAGGTTTATACTCTTAAAGTATATGGTGATGGTGAGGATTTTAGTGTGAAAGTAGTTGAAGCTTCTTGGCAGGAAGGCGACGGAACAACCTCAGACGGACTTAGAAATGCTTTTGTAGATGTTGATAACTCAGTACTTAGTGATGGCATTAGAGTTAATGAGACACGCGATTCTGTTTTTATACCGTCATGGGAAACAAACTTCAGTATTGCCATAAGCGGTGAGGTAGGTTCGACTGTGAATGTGGATGGCTTGGTGAAAGGTGTTGATGTCACAGTCTCGCGTTCCGGAAATCTTGATAATTTGTGCAGCTTGAATGTGAGCAGCAGTAATAAGATGATTGGTAGTGTGGACGGATACATGTATGTTAATGTACATTACGGTGATGCATTACGCGGTAGAGTTGTTCTTGTATTTCTGGCAAATCCGGTTAAGATGCAGGGACAGTTGAATTTTGATGATAATTATGTTTGCGATTTCGGACGATATATAGACGGTGAACTGGCCGTATTGAACGTTCCTGATGATAAAGTAATAAGACTGGAATTCGATGAAAACTCACCGGAATGGATGAAACTGGAAGAAACTGCGGATGGCACATACCGTATTTTAGGTGGATGGCACCCGAATGATGCTGATGCCGATGGAAGAATACAGGAAGGACGAATTTTGATATCCGACTTGTCGGGCGTTCATAATGAAACTTATACGGTTAAGAGACAGAATTGGGGACTTCCAGTGGTAAACATAAACGGTACATGGTGGTGTAAATACAATCTTCGTGGAAATGTGAAAGAGTTTACTGATCAGATTCTTATTTCAAACGATCCTGCCCGTGGTGGAAGTGTTGCAGACTATTTGGCCGGATGTACGGACGATGAGTTCCTTAGTGTTCTTGGCGACCAGTATCAGGCAGGCAATCGTGATGGTTTGAAATTGAAGAATGACGGAACAGGATTCCTGTTTGAAGGGTATTCGTCGAAGACTGATAATTTCGGTACATTGAATCCTGGTTATATGGCTCCTGACGGTTATGAAATACCGGATTATAACGATTACAGATTCTTCAATTGGGGTAACAACAGTAATTTAGGATATCATAATCCTGGTGCGTTCAATAATGGTTTGGGGCAGAGATTGAACTTCTCTGTAGTAGAGAGAGAAGCTATATTTCTGGGTTATGAGTATGGAAATGTAACTTTCTACGATTTTGAATATGAAGGAGAGCACCTTGTATTATACGGCCTCGGTCATCAGTGGAGTGAAACAGATATATCTAAAAAAATGATTCAGTTCGCCACATACGGCAATTCCGGCAGTACATGGCTTATCGAAGGTTACTCTAATAGTGACGGCAGAGGAAACTGGTTCAAGTTCGCGGCAAGCAATGCGCAGAAAACTAGAACTATACGATGTGTGAAAACTCCTGTTGAATATATTTATTAATAATCAGTAAATAAAAAAGACATGTCCATAAAGAACATATTTGTCATAATCGTTTCGCTTGCTGTAATGTCATGTACAGATAAAGGAGCGGTGAACGAGCATAGTGGAGCAGATTCTGTAATATTACCACGCGTGATACCATATAATTATACTTCCGGGAATGATGAAACAACCGGAATAAAAGAGATAAGAATACTTCATGCCTGTCTCTTTGAGAATGGTGTTATGACACGCGTTTATTCTGATATAGATCCTTTGACTGGTATCAAGATAGATGACAGTAAGGGACGCCTTTATATGGTAGCCAATATTGAAAGAAACAATTCCGCTTCATTTTATAATGTAGGTATGACCGAGGAAGAGTGGTTGTCAATTGCAATACCACATGCTGGAGGTGTCAACCTTACATATATGAGTGGTGTTGTTGATATGTCAGATACGTCCCATGGAGTTTTGCAACTTTACAGGGGAGTAGCACGTATAGATGTCAACGTATCCGAAGAACACGGTTTGTCTGTAACGGATATCACGTTCAGGAATGTTGCACAGCAGTCGTATCTTAACCGCCGTAATACTGTAGAATCGCCGGAAGGTACAAACTACGACGATGTTATTCCTGTCATAGATACTCCTCTTACCGGAAGCACATACGGAGTGGCTTATCTGTGCGAACAGGCATCGGAGAATATCTCTGCAGTGTTGACTATAAATGTAGATGGCGAAACTGTGGAAAAAGAAGTTGCTATGCCTTCCACACTAAAGAGAAACTGTGTCTATACTATCAATGTTTTTAAGGAATCTGTACAGGCTGACGTAACCTTAAGTGTAACAGACTGGGAAAATGGAGGTGACTTTAATCTGGCACCAAACGAAAGAGGTCTGACGGTGGATGTGGAAGGGACATCATTCCCTGCAAATACAGAGGTAGATTCTGACCGCAGGGGAATAGTCTTGTCACACTGTGCTTCGGATTTCGTTCTCTCCATAGATTGCGACGATGAACTGGAGCTGATAGCCGATCCTGAACTTCCAATGACCGTGGAACGTATAGGAGGAGCTGAGAATGTTGGAAAGAATCTTTTTCGTATAACAAAGAAACTGTGGTATCCTGGTATGGAACGTGTAGAGAGAAAACTGATGTTTCATCGTAAGGGACTGAATGAGAATTATGCCGACGATTATATAAATGTGGTAATGTCTGAACATCCGGTTAAACTGGAAGGACTGATACATTTTGAGGAGAGCGCGTCATTCGATTTCGGGAAATATATAGATAACGAACTAGGTGTATTTACAGTTCCGGCATCGAAGTCTATAACTGTTGAGTACGATGAAGGAGAAGACGAATGGGTGAAACTAGATGCCTCAGGTCAGAGGGTACGCGTTATTGGAGGATGGCGTCCTAACGACAGGACTGCAAACGGCAGAGTACAGAAGGCGCGCATAGTAATAAGTAACTCGGCCGATGGTTCTGAAAGAGAAGAATACGTTATTTCACGCCGTAACTGGGGGTTGCCTGTTACAAAGCTTAATGGTGTGTGGTGGTGTAAGTATAATGCCATAGGAGATGCGAAAAACTTCTCAGATCAGATTCTTTCATCTGCAGACCCTGCGGTACTGGCAGGTAAGACCGTATTCGATTATTTGAGGGACTGTACGGCTGACGTGTTCTTCAATCTTTGGAAATGGAATTACCAGGGTAAGAGTTCGCAAGGGCTTCAGGTAATAGACGATGGAGGAGTGGCGAAACTGGAAGGTTATTCATCAAGTGCCGAACATATAAATAAGATAGACGCTAAGGCTTTGGCTCCTGACGGTTATGAATTGCCATCCATGGAGAATTTTGAAAGAGTGTTCAATTCTACAAGCGGAACTATTTGGCTTATGTGGGATGGCTCGCATACTACTGCCTGGAATGGAAGTACCACTATACAGCGCAGACAACGCAGAAGAAATGATGTTACCGTAGGAACTGTGTCACTGACAGACCTTATTTATATTTCTATGTATAACCAGTCGGAGGCGGAGCACGAACCGGTTGTGTGGTATGGCTCAAGTCCGCAGTGGAATAATGACGGTATAAATCATGGCCATTATAATAATCTGTTGATTGCCGTTCATAATCCTTCAGATGGACAGGGATGGTTTTTCGTTGGTGGAATGGGCGGTCTTTATCCGTCGAAGAACTCGGCAGGTCCTAATGATACCCGTATCCTGAGATTTAAGAAGTCTGATGTGGAATACATATATTGATACTGTCAGTAAACAGTAAACGTACTGACATTATCCATAAATACAAGTTGTGTTTTTATAAATATAACTTATATTTATAAGAATACAAGTTGTATTTTTATAAACATAGATTATATTTATAGAAGATAAAAGCACGCAATGAAGTTTTCTTTCCGTTAGAAATCTTTTTGCTTGTTTATGATTCCTCCGCCGAGGACAATATCATCCCTGTAGAATGCAGCTGCTTGTCCGGGAGCAATTGCTGCCAACGGTTCATGAAGTTTCACGTGTAACAGTCCGTCACCGGTCATTGTAACAGTACATCTGTTCGCCTGCTTTCGATATCTTATTTTTACTATCACATCATCCTTACCCAACAGAGATTGCGGGTTTATTATATTCCAGTCTGTGAGCCACATTTCGCTGTGTTCAAGCGAAGACAGTTTGTCACTTATTACGACTTTGTTTTCTTCTGGAATTATTTCTTTTACGAACAATGCCTTGTTCATATATATCCCCAATCCTCTGCGTTGTCCTATTGTATAAAAGGGATATCCTTTATGTTTTCCAATGTTATTGCCTTCCTCATCACAGAATATTCCGGGTTTGATTAAGTCAGGATTTACATTCTTGCCTAAAAAACTTCTGTAATCCATAGGGCAGAAGCATACTCCAAGACTGTCTTTTTTTACGGAAGCTTCCATGAAGCCTCTTTCTGCTGCTATTTCTCTTACTCTCGTCTTGGTTATATTTCCCAATGGCAGTACCATCCGTTTCATAATATCCTGCGGGAGTCCCCAAAGGAAGAAAGACTGGTCTTTGTCTGGGTCTGTACCACTCTTGATATGCCAATATCCGTCGCATAATGTTTTTTGTACGTAATGTCCTGTGGCAATATGGTATATTCCTTCCCTATCGGCTATTTCTTTAAGTATAGGCCATTTCAGATAGTTGTTGCACAGCGTACATGGAACAGGTGTTCTTCCTGCCATATATTCCTTTATGAAGTAGTCTATGATGTATTCCTTGAATTTGTCTCTAAGGTCGTATGTGATGTGTGGAATGCCGAGTCTTGAGCAAAGCTCTCGTGCGTCGTCCAGATATTCGGTATTGCCACCTTTCTCAAAGAAACGGA
>NZ_JADYTF010000118.1 GCF_021530995.1 Bacteroides caecigallinarum | reverse complement strand
GCAGCAGAACCACCACCTAAGGAGGTAATAAGCTCATAAGAGGGGCTTGTCTGATATGAAAATAACTCCCAACTTATCTATTTCAGCAAGTTGGGAGGGAATTCACGTCTTTAGCGGACAGTAATAAAAAATTTTCAGAACGTACGGTAAACTATGTAAAGGAATAAAACGAAATGTCCGATACCGGGGAAATTCCCTTGTATCGGACATTTCGTTTTTTATATCATCTTTGGCAATATCAACCTATCTTACTTATTTTCTTGAGCTTTTCTTCGTCTATAAGTTTGATTTTTCTTCCGTCTATTATTATCAGTTTTTCAGAGGCAAAATTTGAGAGTGTGCGTATGGCATTCGATGTTGTCATGTTCGACAGGTTTGCCAAATCTTCGCGCGAAAGATAAATGCTTAGTGTGCATTCATCCTCTTCCAATCCGTATGTATCTTTGAGGAACAACAGAGATTCTGCCAGACGTCCGCGGATATGCTTTTGGGTGAGACTGACGGTTCTTTCGTCTGAGATACCCAAATCTATAGAGAGTTGACGGATGAAGAACAAACCAAGCTGTGCATTCTCTTCCAGTAGTTTTACTATACATGTCATCGGGATAAGACATATAGTGCATGGCTCAAATGCGGCTGCGGCTGTAACAAAGTTTTCGTTGGCAAAATATGCTCTATAAGCAAAATATTCTTTATCTTTTATTACTCTTATTATCTGGCTTCTTCCGCCGACCCCGTCTTTATAGATTTTTACTTTTCCTTTAAGCAGGCACATTAAGTGCTTAGGTGTTTCCCCTTCACAATAAATTGTTTCGTTTTTCTTGTACTTTTGAATTGTAAAGTTCTGCGCTAAATAATCTTTTTGAGCGTCTGTTAATGGTTGCCATAAATCGGGAATACTTTCGGCAATCTCAGTTTCAGATAATTCTTTTTTTACCATAGATGTTATAAAAAAGTGTTATATAGCACAAAGGTAAGAATAAAAAATTAAAAAACTGTTTTTTTGCAATTAAAAAATAATGCTTTCAATAGGTTTTGTGTATTTTTGTTTCTGATATGTCGTATATATTCAAATATGGAAGATTTAAACTATTGCATCTGCTTTTAGTTGTTTTTTGCATGATGCCGCTGATTGGGCAATCAGAGAATATTATTTCGCTGATTCCCAAAGACTGCGTTGTTCCTGATTCCATTCTTAATAAAATGTATTCATCGGCATCTATTTATTCTAACGAAGTAAAGTCGTATAGAGCAAATCTGTATCTTAAAGGTACAGTTACGGTGCATAACAGAAATAGGATTATCAAGTATATACCGTCTATGTTCAAACTGGAGGATAGCATAAAGCACTATATGCATGAGTCTTTAAGTGAATTGCAATATACAGCGCCGGCTATTTATGACAGAAAGATAAAAGCGATGGTTTCTACCTTCAGAAGTCAAAAGGGGCAGGTGTTTGACATTATGGACTATATGAAATTCAATGTCTACTCATCATCGCTGATGGGTGATAAAGTGCTGTCACCGCTTAATAGTCAGTCTAAAGTTCACTACAAATATATTCTTGACAGTTTGTTGGTAATAGATAATAAACCTTGTTATAAAATATATGTAAAACCCAAGTATAAGAGTACAAAACTGGTGGATGGATATATGTGGCTATATGCTGATGATTGGTCTGTACATAGTTTTGATTTTGAAGGAGTTTATGATTTGATTGATTTCAGGATTAAGGCATATATGGGGAATACACCTCAAACAAAGTATCTCCCTTGCTATATGGACTTGGATATGAATTTCAGATTCCTTCGTAATCATTTGCAAATGAGATATTTTGGATGGTTGGATTATAAAGAGGTGAAGTTTACGGAACTAGGGGAAGTAATATATTTAAAGAAGGACAGAAGTAAATATAATTTGTCGAGTTCATATACACTGACTTGTGACACCAGCAGGTTGGTAACCGATATTGATTCGTTCTCGAAATTAAGACCTTTTCCGCTCACTTACGAAGAAGAGTTGCTCTACAAGGATAAGATGGACCGTAAGATGCTGGACAGACAGAAATGGGTAAAAGATTCTATTGAGAACCTGAAAAGACCGAAAAGCCAGGTCTTTCTGGGACAGGTGGGTGATGCTTTGATAAACTCGTACGATATAGACTTGCCCAAGGTGGGAAGCATTAACTGTTCGCCTATTATCAATCCGCTGTTGCTTAGTTACAGTCATCGCAATGGTATATCCTACAGGCAAGTTTATAAATACAACAAATTGTTTTATGACGGGCGTCTGTTGAGAATAGCTCCGCAGATAGGTTTCAATTTTACGAAGAAGGAACTGTATGCCAAGGCGGACATTGAGTATGTTTATAATCCAAGGAAACATGGTGCCTGGGAGTTGCACGTGGGAAACGGTAACAGAATTTACAGTAGTGTTGTGCTTGACCAGCTTGCGGCTATGCCGGACAGTACATTCTCTTTTGATGGGCTCGATCTGGATTATTTCAAGGATATATATGTAAATCTGTCGCATAACATAGAAATTATAAACGGATTGAATCTTTGGACAGGTCTTTCCATGCATTGGAGATATACGAAGAGTACTCCTGAACTGGATTCAAGAGTGCGCTCCCGGTATAACAGCTTCGCTCCGCGTGTGAGAATTGAGTGGACTCCGGGAATGTATTATTATATGAATGGAAACCGAAAGGTTAATGTGGGTTCGTTTTATCCAACTTTTATTGCTGACTATGAACGTGGCATTAAAGTCTTTAAAAGTTCAGGTGAGTATGAGCGTCTGGAATTGTCTGCGGAACAGATTATCAAGGTCAGGGACATTCATCATATAGCATACCATGTGGGATGCGGATTCTTTCTTAATCAGGAGGATATGTATTTTGTGGATTATGTAAACTTTGCAAACAGGAATCTTCCTCAGGGCTGGAATGATGACATTGGAGGGACATTTCAGATGCTCGACGGAAGATGGTATAACGCGTCAAGCCATTATGTACGAGGAAATATGACTTACGAATCGCCTTTCATACTGCTTTATCCTGTCAGCAAACTTCTTTCCTTCGTGCAGAAGGAAAGAATATATGCCGGAATATTGTTCATGCCACACCTTAATCCTTATTTCGAAATTGGATATGGTATAGGTACACATGTATTTGATGCCGGTGTGTTCATCGGGAATGAACGTGGAAAGTTTACCTCTGTGGGATGTAAGTTTACGTTCGAGTTGTTCAACAAATAATGTAATCCGTGTGTGACTATTTTCTCATATAGTCACTCTTGTGGCGGGTAATATATCTTATTTTCAGGCTCAGACTGTATAGCGGACGCATGATGTCATATACAAACAGATATGAGTAAACCTTTTCTCCCATAGCCTTTGCCGTTTTTGTGAATATTTCCATGACTGTGATTTCCTTTAATATCCATAATGTCAATGCTGAAATTGTAAAGATCCATTCTCTATAGAATATGCTTGTTGTTAACAAAGCTAATGCCGAGATGCTGAATAGTAATGAAGACCATGTTTCAATAGCGTTTATGACTCTTGCGTGCCCTTTATAATGGCTGCCTGTCACTTCATATCCAATTTTTTCTTCTTCCCATTGCTTTCTTGTTTTAGGCAGAGGCATTCTCATTATGCTGTTTGATGAAAGACATACTTTTGTATTTTTTCCGTTTGAAATCTCGTTTATAAGTAAGTCATCATCTCCGCGTAGCAAAGGTAACTGGTTGTGGAAACCTTTATGGCTTAGGTATACATCTTTACGGTAGGCCATGTTTCGTCCTATTCCCATGTATGGCTTTCCTCCTATAGCCCTACCAAGGAAACGCATTGAAACCATCAGCATGTCGGAGATTATTCTTTTGGCAAATATTCCTTTGTGTATGTTGTAATTGCAGTATCCCAGTACAATGTCTGTTCCCGGAACGAAGTTTCTTGCCATGCTTCTCAGCCAGTCTTTGCTTTCAGGTTTGCAGTAAGGCTCTGTCACAACAATCCAGTCATATTTGCTGGCCTTGATACCCATTGCCACTCCAAGTTTCTTCCTGCTTATGTATCTTGCGGATTTAGGAATGAATGTGCGGTATAGGTGGTGGTAATGGTTTCCAAGTATTTTCAGTACATTCTCATCTTCGACAGATGATTCATCGTTTACCACTATCACTTCGAACTCCGGATAATCCTGTTCTAGGATTGACGGAAGGTTCTCTTTAAGCATGGTTGCCGAATCATTTGTAACTATAATTACAGAGAGTGGGGGACAATTGTCATTTTCCGGTAAATTGTTTTGCTGTTTACTGCATTTAAACATTCTGCTGTATGGAAAAAGAAAGTAATATAGCTGGATTAGAAACATCAGTCCGCAGAATATCTGCAAAAATAGAATAGCCGAATTATAGTCTATGTTTATCATATCTTATTTTGTTTTCTGAAAAGTCATGCAAAAGTAGTTCAAAATTTCAGAAAAAAAGCTCCTTCGATGGTTTTTATTTAGCCATGAAGGAGCCTTTGCGTGTGCGTTTTTGTTTCTTTAAATAAGTTCGTCGGATGTATATCCTTGCGGAAGTGTTCTGCAGTTGTATGCCGATGCCATTATTTCACCGTATGCACCTGCCGAGCGAAGTGCTATGAGGTCGCCTCTCTTAGTCTTGTTAAGGTCGATGGCCTTTCCGAAAACGTCAGATGACTCGCATATAGGACCTACTACATCGTATGCCTCTACAGCTTCTTCTGAGGTGATGTTTTCTATTTTGTGATATGCCTGATACAGAGCCGGACGGATAAGGTCTGTCATACCAGCATCAACGATTGCAAACTGTTTGTTTGTTCCCTGTTTAACGTATGTAACCTTTGTGATGAGGCTACCGCACTGTCCGACTACCGCGCGTCCCAACTCGAAATGCAGTGTCTGCTGCGGACGAAGGCGCAAATGCTTGTGGTATGTCTTGAAGTATTCTGCAAAATCAGGTATCGGCTGACGGTTAGGATGAGCATAGTCTATACCTAATCCGCCACCTACGTTGATGTGCTCAACGATAATCTGGCGAGCGAACAGTTTTTCCTGAAGTTCGTTCACTCTGTTGCAGAGTGCAACGAAGTCGCCCATATCAAGAATCTGAGAACCGATGTGGAAATGAAGTCCTACGAACTTCACATTATTCATCGCCAGAGCACGGTCGATGACATAGTCCATATCGTTCATGCTGATACCGAACTTGTTTTCTGCCAGACCTGTAGTGATATTTGCATGTGTATGTGCGCCTACATCAGGATTGATACGGAAAGCCACTCTCGCAATCTTACCTTTGGCAGCTGCAAGTTCGTTTATTACTTCAAGTTCAGGAACAGACTCTACATTGAAGCAGAAAATATCGTAGTCCAGTCCGAGATTGATTTCCCAGTCTGTTTTACCTACTCCTGCATATACTATCTTGCTTGGAGGAAATCCAGCTTTGATAGCCGCTTTGATTTCGCCGCCACTTACACAGTCGGCGCCAAGTCCGCTTTCGCGGATAATGCTGAGAACTTTAGGGTTAGCATTAGCCTTAACTGCATAGTGAACGCAGAATTTATTGTATTTGCCACTTTCATCCTTTATAGTCTGAAGAGTTTCGCGAAGCAGATTTGCATCATAATAATAGAATGGAGTTTCCATTTCGCGGAATTTTCCGATAGGGAATGTACCTTTCATAAAGTGTTCTGTTTTTTTGATTTTCGTTTGTAGCTGTTTTTTTTACAAAAAAAGCGAATGGTCTGGATATCTCAATCCACAGCCATTCGCCTTTATATTACAGATGTTTATTTATTGTTGAATAAAACATCGCTCAGAGACTGCAGTGCGCGTTTCTTGTCTTCTTCACGGATAAGGAAAGAAATGTTGTAGTTGCTTCCTCCGTAAGAAATCATACGGACAGGAACTTCTTTCATTGCCTGAAGGGCTTTTGACTCGAAACCTACGTTTTCCCATTCCAGGTCACCTACCACACATACGATACACATATCCTGGTCAACAGTAACTGTACCGTATTTCTTCAGGTCGTCAACAATTTCGTTGAGGTGTTTTGTATTGTCGATAGACATCGATACGCCAACTTCTGAAGTACAAACCATATCGATGGCAGTCTGGTAGCTTTCGAATATTTCGAATACCTTGCGGAGGAATCCGTGAGTAAGCAGCATACGGCTTGACTTGATTTTGATAGCAGTTATATTGTCTTTTGCTGCCACTGCCTTGATCTTGCCTTTCTCTGTTTCGTTAGAGATAAGAGTACCAGGTGCGCTTGGCTCCATAGTGTTGAGCAGTCTTACCGGGATATTTGCATATTTTGCAGGCTGTACGCATGTAGGGTGAAGAATCTTTGCGCCGAAGTAAGCCAGTTCTGCAGCTTCTTCGAAGTGTAACTGACGTACAGGAGAAGTCTTCTCAACGATACGAGGGTCATTGTCGTGCATACCGTCGATATCTGTCCATATCTGTATTTCAGAAGCGTTGACAGCCGCACCGATAAGAGATGCTGTGTAGTCGCTACCGCCTCTCTGCAGGTTGTCTATCTCGCCGTAAGCGTTGCGGCAGATGTAACCCTGAGTGATATAGATTTCATATCCAGGATTTGCTTCAAGTTGGAGAGCCAGTTTCTCACGGATGTAAGTCAGGTCAGGTTCGCTGTTCTTGTCAGTACGCATATATTCCAATGCTGGCAGAAGAACTGCGTTGATTCCTTGTTCGCAAAGGTAGTTTGTCACCATGTTTGTAGAAATGATTTCTCCCTGAGCCAGGATAACTTTTTCTTCGAACAAAGTGAAAATGTCTTTTGTATATGAACGTATATAGTCAAATACTGACTTTACGAATTCCAATGTCTTCTGTTTATATTCTTCGGTAGAATAAAGTTCATCTATATGCTGTTTATATTTTGCTTCCAGCTTATTGATGATTTCATTCGCACCTTCAGGATTTTTCTTGTACAGATAATCCGAAATTTCAACTAATGTGTTAGTTGTACCCGACATTGCGGAGAGTACTACTATTTTCTGCTCGCCGTCAGAAATCAATTTGGCAACATCTTTCATTCTCTGAGCAGAGCCTACTGATGTTCCTCCAAACTTTAAAACCTTCATTTTACGTTTCGAATTTTAATGGATTGTTAATAATTAAATATCAGAATGCAAAAATAGCAATAATAATCAATTTCTTTTTGTTTTTATGCCGATTTTACGTTCATGTTTGATTTTTTTATGAATTCTGCTGCTCTTCTAGCTTGTGCGACTCACATTTATATACTTTGCCGGGGTATTCAGAAAGCAAGTTTATATTGTGAGTGGTCATTATTATCGCCGAGCCTTGAGAACATATTTCCCTGAGGAGTTCAACAATACGATGACCGGTTTCCACATCAAGATTACCTGTCGGTTCGTCTGCCAGGATAAGTTCCGGTTTGTTCAGGATGGCTCTGGCTATCACAATTCGCTGTTGTTCGCCTCCGGACAGTTCGTTAGGCATCTTGTATCCTTTGGTTTCCATTCCGACTTGTGTAAGAACTTCTGTTATTCTGGTCTGGATGTCGTTATTGTTTTTCCAGCCGGTCGCTTTCAGCACAAATTCCAGATTTTCCTTTACCGTGCGGTCTGTGAGTAGCTGGAAGTCCTGAAAGACTATACCTATTCTTCTTCTTAGTGCAGGGATATGTTTTCTTTTTATGCTTTTCATATCATAACCCAGCACTGTTGCATTGCCGTCCTTTATGTCAAGTTCGCCATATATGGATTTCAGAAACGTGGATTTTCCGCTTCCTACCTTACCTATCAGATAGACAAACTCTCCGGGATTGATGCTGAAACTGATATTTTCCAGAATCTCCTGTTCCTGTTGCCAGATGCTTACATTGCTGTATGATATAAGTGGTCCTTCGCTCATCGATTAATGTTTTTTCCAGGTTTCACTGTGGCGTTCCTTCAGTTCTCGGGCCAGATCTTCTATACGGTAGCCTTTCGAAGTCAGCAACACTATAAGGTGATAGATGAGGTCCGCTCCTTCATAAATAAGTCTTTCGTCAGTGCCGTTGCATGCTTCGATTATGGTTTCAACGGCTTCTTCGCCCACTTTCTGCGCCATTTTGTTCACTCCCGACTGGAAGAGACTTGTAGTGTATGATTTCTCCGGCATTTCTTCGTGACGTTTGCAGATGAAGTCCTGAAGCTCTTTAAGGAACATAATGTCCTGCTCGTTCTTGTCGCCCCAGCAAGTGTCTGTACCAAGGTGGCAGACAGGGCCCACAGGATTTACCATTATGAGGAGAGTGTCGTTGTCGCAGTCGGCCTTTATAGAAACCACATTCAGAAAGTTTCCGCTTTCTTCGCCTTTGGTCCAGAGTATGTTCTTTGTGCGGCTGAAGAAAGTTACCTTGCCTGTTTCTACAGTTTTCTGATATGCCTCTTCGTTCATGAATCCCAGCATAAGTACTTTCTGGGTGTAGTTGTCTTGTATGATGGCCGGAACCAGTCCGTTCATTTTGTCAAAATTCAATTCCATAATTTTATAATCTTTTTTCGGTTAATATGTATGTGTATTTAAAGTCTTACGGAAATACCTTCTTCGTGAAGATACTCTTTCAGTTTCATAATAGGTATCTCTCCAAAATGGAACACGCTTGCTGCGAGTGCGGCGTCCGCCTTACCCAAAGTAAATGCGTCTCTGAAATGCTCCATCTTTCCGGCACCGCCTGAGGCTATTACAGGTATGTCCAGTGTCTCACTCAGATGTGCCAATGCTTCGTTGGCATATCCTGTTTTCACTCCGTCATGGTCCATACTGGTGAACAGTATTTCACCCGCACCACGGTCATTGACCTCCTTTGCCCATTCGTACAGGTATCTTTCGGTTTCCACTCTTCCGCCGTTAAGATAGCATTTCCAGCCGGTGGCAGTCTGTCTGGCGTCAATGGCTACCACGCACACTTGGGAACCGAAGTGTTTTGCAATTTCGTCAACAAGCATCGGATTCCTTATGGCTGCAGAGTTTATAGACACCTTATCTGCTCCGGCATTAAGCAGTCTATCAACATCTTTCAGCTCGTTTATTCCTCCACCTACTGTGAATGGAATATTAATATGTGCGGCTATTCGCTTCACAAGATCTGTGAATGTTTTTCTTCCTTCATGGCTTGCCGTAATATCAAGATAAACAAGCTCGTCGGCTCCCTGTTCGCTGTAAGCCTTTCCAAGTTCGACCGGATCGCCGGCTTGACGTAAGTTTACGAAGTTTGTGCCTTTTACAGTCTGTCCGTCTTTTATGTCAAGGCATGGTATAATTCTTTTTGCAAGCATAATCAGTCTTGTTTGTCAGAGTTTGATAAATCGGACAAGTCCTTTAGTTTGATTTTACCTTCATATATAGCTTTCCCGAATACTACTGCAGGGATACCGGCATCATCCAGCCTGTAAATATCATCCAGACAGCTTACTCCTCCACTGGCTATCAGATGCATATCCGGATGGTTTGCCATTATGTTTTTGTAAAGTTCTATTGACGGTCCTTCCAGCATTCCGTCCTTGCTTATGTCTGTACAAAGAACTTTTGATACTCCTTTGGCTGTATAATCGTTCAGAAAATCTTCAAGCATAATGTCGCTTTCTTCTTTCCAGCCGTTAATAGCTATTTTGTTGTCTTTTACGTCGGCTCCCAGGATTATCTGTTCGTGACCGTATTTGTTCAGCCATTTTTCGAACAGTTGAGGATTCTTGACCGCTATACTTCCCACGGTAACCATCTGTGCCCCGTTGTCGAAAGCTATAATAAGGTCTTCATCCGATTTTATTCCTCCACCGAAATCGATAATAAGCGAAGTCCTTCCGGCCAGTTGCTCCAATATTCTATAATTTACGATATGATGAGATTTGGCTCCGTCAAGATCGACTACATGCAGACGTCTGATGCCGTATGCTTCAAATTCTTTAGCTACTTCAACAGGATTCTCATTGTAAATCTTTTTTGAGTCATAGTCTCCTTTTGAGAGTCGGACACATTTTCCGTCTATAATGTCTATGGCAGGAATTATTTCTATCATAATATAATTATGTGTTTATAGTTCTAAGAAATTTCTCAAGATTCTTTCTCCCGTTTTTCCACTCTTTTCAGGGTGGAACTGTGTGGCATAGAAGTTGTCTTTGTGCAACGCAGAACTGTAAGGAAGAATGTAGTTGGTACGTGCGGCTGTGAAATCGTTCAGAGGAACATAGTAGCTGTGTACGAAATAAACATACTCATCCTTCTCGAATCCTTTAAACAGAGGACTTACGGCATTCTCGATAGTATTCCATCCCATGTGTGGCACTTTGTCAATGTGTCTTTGCGGACAGAATCTCTTTACATCTGTATCAAAAATTCCGAGGCATTCTGTATTTCCTTCTTCGGAATATTTACACATAAGCTGCATACCCAAGCATATCCCTAAAACCGGCTGCTTTAAGTCCTTTATCAATATATCCAAATTCTGTTCTTTCAGATATTTCATTGTTGTTTCAGCCTCACCTACACCTGGAAATATCACTTTGTCAGCTTTAAGCAACGTTTCCTTGTCGGATGTTATGACAGGTGTGACTCCGATACGCTTTAAAGCATAATCCACTGAGAAAATATTTCCAGCATTATATTTTATGATTGCAACATTCATTGTTTTTCTTTGTTTACTGTTTTATTCAGTCGTTTTTGCAAAAGTAACTAAATAATATTTAATTCCTAGCTTTTATGTCAAAAAGTTTGCTTTATAGCATAT
>NZ_JADYTF010000117.1 GCF_021530995.1 Bacteroides caecigallinarum | reverse complement strand
TCTCAAGGTCAACCAATAACATTCACAGGTATTCCAAATTACGAAAATTGGTGGATAGATTCTGACTATTTCTCAAAAGGCGAAAACGAAAATCTGACATTCGCACCTTTATCAGGCGATTACAGAATAATAGCTGACACTAAGAATCAATATTTTAAAGTAGAGAAACTGGCAAATGACACTCCTGCTGTTTTAAATCAGGACGGAAGTGGAGCTATATGGGTAATTGGTGAGAAAGTAGGAAAACCATCTTTTAACAATAACGAAGTAGGATGGGATACCAACAAGGCGCTGTGTATGTCATCTGTAGAAAACGGTATATATCAAATTACACTTACTGCAGGAGTACAAGTCAATGCAGAAACAATAAACTTCAAATTCTTCCATCAGAAAGGTTGGGGAGGTGAATTCACAGGAGATAAAATAACAAGCGAAAGTGATATAGTTATAATACCTAAAGAAGATGGTAACCTGGCTATAGCAGAAGGAAAAAAACTTGAGGTAAATAATACATATAAATTTACAGTTGATGTTAGAAACGGAATTGATAAAGCTATATTAAAAGTCGAAAAGATTAGTCAATAATAGTTTTATTCTAATTTATGACTAAAAAAATAGAGGATGTATCACAAGATGGTATATCCTCTATTTTTTTTAAAAGCAAATGTAACAACTACTTCACAACAACGTAAGATGCATCTAATATTTTTGCAGTAAAATAATTAAAACATAAATATACAATGAAAAAATTCTATCTGTTTCTCGCAATGGTAGGAATACTGCAGACAGGTTTCGGGCAAACCAAGGATAAAGACATCAACATTCCTAATTTAGACAACTACAAGACGTTGAAATGCGATTTCCACATTCACACTGTATTTTCGGACGGACTGGTATGGCCAACAGTAAGAGTAGATGAAGCATACTCTGAAGGACTTGATGCTATATCTCTGACAGAGCATATAGAATATAGACCACACAAGGACGATATCAAAGCAGACCACAACCGTTCATACGAAATAATCAAACAATATGCTAAAGATAAAGACATAATTCTTATTAAAGGTAGCGAAATAACAAGATCAATGGCTCCTGGACATCATAATGCCATTTTTATCACAGACAGTAATCCGCTTGACACGAAAGATTTCAAGGACGCATTCAAAGCCGCCAAATCGCAAAAGGCATTTATCTTCTGGAATCATCCGGGTTGGGATGCACAGCAACCGGAAAAAACTCTTTGGTGGGATGAACATACATACCTGTACGAAAACGGATGTATGAACGGAATAGAAGTAGCTAACGGAAAATATTATTACCCCGAAGCTCAGCAGTGGTGTCTTGAAAAGAAACTTACCATGATAGGAACGTCAGATATTCACCAACCTATACAGACCGATATTGATTTCAACAAAGGCGAGCACCGCACAATGACTCTGGTCTTTGCAAAAGAGCGCAATGCCGAAAGTATTAAAGAAGCTTTGATTAACCGTAGAACTGCAGTATTTGTCGGCGATAAGATTATAGGTGAAGAAATGTGGCTCAAAGATTTATTCGACAATTCCGTAAAGATTGAAAATATAGAGAAGAATGATAAATCGGTGAATATTACAATTTACAATGATTCTGACTTAACATTCTACCTGAAAAAGACCAAACACGCTCCTGGTATAACATATTTCAGAGATTATGAAATTGAACCTAATTGCAGACATACCATTTACGTCAAAATGGACAATAATATGGAATCAGGTAAGATTGATTTTGAGATTACTAATATGTTGATAAAACCTGGTAAAGGGCTTGACTACCAGTTCAGTTTCTAAACTATATTTTATAAGGAATGCCGCTACAGCCAATTTTAAAAAGGATGGCTATAGCGGCATTTATTATTTGTTTATATACTCGCAAAGTTTCTGAACAGCCCTAGCGCGATGGCTTATCTTATTCTTTTCATCATTACCCATCTCGGCAAAGGTTTCTGAATATCCGTCCGGCATAAATACAGGATCATAACCGAAACCCGCTCCACCTTTTCTTTCACGTATTATGCTGCCGTTTACTATTCCTTCGAAGAAGTGTTCCTTACCATCCTCTATAAGGCAAATAACAGTACGGAAACGTGCCTTGCTGTTATCCTTATCCTGCATTTCAGAAAGCAGTTTCTTCATGTTGGCTTCAGAGTCATGCCCTTCTCCACCGGCATATCTGGCAGAATAAATTCCAGGCGCACCATTCAAAGCCTCGACTTCAAGACCTGTATCATCGGCAAAACAGTCTAAACCATAATTATCATATATATACTGTGCCTTCAATGCAGCATTACCCTGCAAAGTATCAGCCGTTTCAGGAATGTCGGCATGACAGTCTATATCATTAAGACTCAAGATCTCTACCTTATCGCCTAATATAGCACGGATTTCCTCCAGCTTATGTGCGTTATTTGTTGCAAAAACAAGTTTCTTCATAATTTACTTAACTTTCAATGGGTCAAAACCTTCGCCGTAAACTCCCACTACATTACTTTGGGAAATAAATGCATTAGGATCAATATCCTTCACCAGACGGAAAATGTCAAGTGACTGGCTTTTCTTTGCAAGAACCACAACTACCTTTATATCCTGCTTGCTGTACCATCCTTTTCCGTCAAGGAGAGTTACTCCACGGTTAATCTGAGTGGAAATTCCTTCAGCGATTTCATCATGTTTACGTGAAAAAATAAGGAACTGGACAGACTGGCGTGCGCTGTTAACTACATAATCTATCACAATACTCATGATAAACAACACGCAGAAGCCAAACAGCACTCGTCTCCAGTCATGGAAAATAAAATAACAGGAAGATATAATCACTATATCGCAATACATAATCATTCTTCCCAAAGTTACGTCCTTATACTTGTTTATAATCCATGCTATGATATCCGTACCACCTGTACTTCCGTTATTACAGAACACTATTCCGATACCGAATCCCAGAAGTCCGGCACCTACGACACATGCCATAAAATCCTGGCCTGGCCCGAGCAACAATGGTAATTTACCGTCGTCGCCTTCTAAAAGCCGCTGAAAAAACCATAAAAAGAATGTAAGAACCAATATTGCAAATATTGTCTTAATACTGAATTTCGGTCCAAGTATCTTTAGCGCAAATCCCATCAGGATGGCATTTATTATAAAATAAGATACTTGTATCTCTATGCCTGTTACGTAATATATAATTGCGCAGATACCTGTAGCGCCACCGGTTGTAATTTGATATGGAAGCATAAATGCTGCCCAACCGAAAGCATAACACATCAAGCCAAAAGTGATGGCCAGGTAATCCTTAGATTCCCGGCCAAGTTTCTTTATCAATGATATCTCCATTATCTAAAGATATTATAGAACAATGTTTACTATCTTCTTTGGAACGATAATCACCTTCTTAGGTGTCTTACCTTCAATCCATTTCTGAGACTGTTCGTCTGCGAGAACCGCAGACTGGATTGTGTTGTTATCAGCATCAGCAGCAAACTCCATAGTGAAACGTGCCTTTCCGTTGAAAGAAACTGTATATTTCACTGTATCTTCTTTCAGATAATCTTCGTTGAATGCAGGCCACTGAGCATCACAAACCGATGTTGTGTTTCCGAGTGCTGCCCAAAGTTCTTCAGCCAAATGTGGAGCAAATGGCGCTATAACAACTACAAGGTCGCTCAAGACAGCCTTATTGCGGCATTTCAATGAAGTAAGCTCGTTCACACAAATCATGAATGCACTGATAGAAGTGTTGTAAGAGAATGTCTCAATGTCTCCAGTCACTTTCTTAATCAGTTTGTGTACAGCCTTAAGTTCTTCTTTTGTAGCTTCACCGTCCTGTGGGAGGAATTCGTCATTACGGTTATAGAACAGGCTCCACAATTTCTTCAGGAATCTGTGAACGCCGTCGATACCGTTAGTATCCCATGGCTTAGACTGTTCGATAGGGCCAAGGAACATTTCGTACATACGCAATGTATCGGCTCCGTAACGTTCAACAATCATATCTGGGTTCACCACGTTGTACATAGACTTACTCATCTTCTCAACTGCCCATCCGCACACATACTTGCCGTCTTCAAGGATAAATTCAGCATTGTTGTATTCAGGACGCCAGTTCTTGAATGCCTCAACATCGAGATTATCGTTTGATACGATATTTACGTCAACATGAAGAGGAGTAACGTCATACTGGTCTTTCAATCCGAGAGAAACGAATGTGTTTGTATCCTTGATACGGTATACAAAGTTGCTTCGTCCCTGAATCATACCCTGGTTTACAAGCTTCTGGAATGGTTCTTCCTTAACGCTTACACCGAGGTCGAACAGGAACTTGTTCCAGAAACGTGAATATATCAGGTGACCAGTAGCGTGTTCTGTACCACCTACATATAGGTCAACATTCTGCCAGTATCTGTCTGCCTTTTCCGAAACAAGGGCCTTATCATTGTGTGGGTCCATATAGCGCAGATAGTATGCGCTTGAACCTGCGAAACCAGGCATTGTATTAAGTTCGAGAGGGAATACGTTTACATTGTCTATCTTAGAGTTCTCAACCACCTCGCCGGCATTTACGTCCCAAGCCCATTTAGTGGCATGACCCAATGGAGGTTCGCCAGACTCAGTAGGAAGGAACTTGGCTACTTCAGGCAACTGCAAAGGCAATTTGCTTTCGTCTATCATATATGGCATACCGTCCTTGTAGTAAACAGGGAATGGTTCGCCCCAATAACGCTGACGTGAGAAAATGGCGTCACGCAGACGGAAGTTAACCTTTACACGTCCTAGGTTATGTTCCTTTACATATTTCTTTGTAGCAGCGATAGCTTCCTTGATAGTAAGACCGTTGAGGTGCAAATCGCAATATGGAGTTACGCCTGCCTTTGGAGAGTTGCAAACAATACCTTCCTTAGCATCAAAGCTTTCTTCGCTTACATCACATCCTTCAACCAGCGGAACGATAGGCAAGTTGAAATGTTTTGCAAAAGCATAGTCACGGCTGTCGTGAGCCGGAACTGCCATAATAGCACCTGTACCATAGCCGGCAAGTACATAGTCGCTTATCCAGATAGGTACAGCCTCACCTGTGAACGGATTTACAGCATACGAACCGCTGAACACACCTGTCACACGGCGGTCTGCTATACGTTCGCGCTCAGTACGTTTCTTTGTGCGGTCAAGATAAGCCTCAACTTCTGCTTTCTGAGCTTCAGTAGTGAGTTGTGCCACCAATTCGCTTTCAGGGGCAAGAACCATGAAAGTAACACCGAACATTGTATCCGCACGTGTTGTAAAGATAGTGAACTCCATGTCACTGTCCTTAACCTTGAAACGTACTTCAGCACCTTCCGAACGGCCAATCCAGTTACGCTGTGTTTCTTTCAGAGAGTCTGTCCAATCAACAGTTTCAAGTCCGTCGAGCAGTCTTTGTGCGTATGCAGAAACTCTCAAGCACCACTGACGCATTTTTTTCTGTACTACAGGATGACCTCCACGTTCAGAAACACCATCTACCACCTCATCGTTGGCCAATACAGTACCCAGTGCAGGACACCAGTTCACCATAGTCTCGCCAAGATATGCTATACGGTAGTTCATCAGGATTTCCTGCTGTTCCTTTTCCGATTTGGCGTTCCATTCTTCAGCAGTGAAACTAAGTTCTTCGCCGCAAGCTACATCAAGTCCTTCAGTTCCTTTTGTTTCGAAAGCCTTAACCAGATTTTCAATAGGCTGAGCCTTACCGCATGAATTGCAGTAATAGCTGTTGAACATCTTCTGGAAAGCCCACTGTGTCCAGTGATAATAATCAGGTTCGCAAGTACGGACTTCGCGGTCCCAGTCAAAGCAGAAACCGATTTTGTCGAGCTGTTCACGATAGCGTGCGATATTGGCAGCTGTAGTTACAGCAGGATGCTGTCCTGTCTGGATTGCGTACTGTTCTGCAGGTAATCCGTATGCATCGTAACCCATCGGATTAAGCACATTGAAACCCTGAAGTCGCTTGTAGCGAGCATATATATCGCTGGCAATATATCCCAGCGGGTGACCTACGTGAAGCCCTGCTCCCGACGGATAAGGGAACATGTTCAACACATAAAACTTCTTTTTTGATTCATCTTCCGAAACTTTGTAGGTCTTGTTTTCCACCCACTTCTGTTGCCATTTTTTTTCTATCTCCCTGAAATTATATTCCATAGCGATGTACTTTATATATTTGATTTTACGTTATTTATCCAATTTGTTTGCAAAGATACAATAAAAAAAATAAAGATACCCCAAAAGACAATAGAATGAAAGCAAAAAGCAGCAACAAGATATAAAGTATCATATACTTCTGTTCTTGTTACTGCCTGGATCATTTAAAACAATTTTTAATTATTAGGCTATTTTTGCCAAAATTCTTCCAATCTTTTAGCCTCATCTTTGGTGAGATGAATAACCGCTCCATGCTTTGGCGATGCAAAATTGGTAGTTTTCATAACACCCTCATTAAAACGTCCGAGATTCTTGAATGTTTTAAAATCGGTTGTTTCAATAAACCCGAAGTTATGAGGATTGATACTGTAAATATCATACATGAGAACCCACTTGTCTTCGCCAATGCGTTTCCACACATTAGGAGCTTCACAGGCTCCATCCTCAAAGTCACACCATTCAGGCATATATTCATATCCACAAGAAGTGCTGTCGGAAATTGCATGTTTGATACCTGGAGTACCGTCATGAGCTACATAAAACAAATGATACTTGCCTTTATGATAAGTTATATCACCGTCAATAGCAGAACGACCTTCTACCGGATACTCAAACAGTATTTCCGGCATAGATTCAAGTTTATTGAAATCATCGTTTACATAGACATAATAGAGTTTATTCTGTCCGTTACCATATCTCATGGTATAATAGATCATAAGTTTTCCTTTATTATGGTCATAAGTCACTTCCGGTGCCCATACACACCCCACTTCAGACATTTCCTCAGACAATGTATCGAATCTCACATTTGCACGCGACCAATTAATCAAGTCGTACGATTTCATAAGAACAAGCCCACGGTTGTTTCCCCAACCATAATCTTCACCTTTTCTCTCCCATTCTGTCTCTCTATATCCTTCTCTCTGGGCATAAATATGAAGGTCGGTCATTGCAAGATAAAAAGCTCCGTCTGGTCCCCTAAAAATATGAGGATCTCTGATACCTTTCTGCATAGCGATTGTATCACCTTTGATAACAGGTTTTGCATCATTCAATGCAGTAAAAGTATATCCATCCCAACTGATTGCCATATGCAGACTATGCGTTTCATCAGTATGAAAGACCATAAGATAGGCACTCATATCTTTCTCTGTAGGAACATATCGCTTTTCTGCATCCTTTGGTTTTTGCGCGCATTGCTGAAAACCGAAAAATACAGACAGCAATATTAATATATTTCTAAAAAGCTTATAAGTCATAAATGTATTATATTTTGCTGGATAAAGTTATTATAGTCAAAAAGAAATGGTTTGCGAATTAGACAAACAGAATTTAAGAGTCAGAAGTGACTCCAACTCTTCTTTATAGTTTCCGATATTGTCGAAGAAATCCTTAACGGCCTGCCTGAATTTCTCTTTTGTCCTGTAGAAGCCGGTATTGATGACCTTCTTGCGGAGGAATTTCCAAAGCCTCTCAATCAGATTGAGGTTCGGCGAGTAGGGCGGCAGGAATATCTGCCTGATTTTTGTCCCGTCCACCCATTCCTTGAGCTTTTTGTTGTGATAATAACGGGCATTGTCGGAAATGATATAGATGAACGGGGCCTCCGGATGCCTGTCCAAGGCCGCCTGATAAACTTCTTTTGTGGATTCGGCATTGACGCTTTCGCAATCATGGGCTATCACGTCTGTCACGTCATGCGCGTTAAGCAACCCGTTGATGTTCACCCTGTCACGACCGCTGACGGTCGGTTGTTCCAACTTTTCGCCTTTCTCTATCCACGCATAAGTGGAACGGCTGTTGTGGTTCGGATGAACACTGTCGGCATAATAAACCACAGCATCTTCCGGCATACCGGAAAGGATTTCGGAAAGTTCTCCGACAAAGGCTGCCTGCTTGGAGGCATCAGCCTCGCAAGGGACTTCCGATGTCTTCTTATAGGTGAAACCAATGCGGTTCAGCAGGTCTACAACCCCCTGGGGCGTGTACTCCACGCCGAATGTGGACTTTATCCACTCAGCCACACTCTTGGCATCCGTATAGATATGCTCACGAAGTTCCTTGCGCAAGGCGGACAACTGTCTGCTGTCAAGAAGCCCCCAATAACCTTTGTGGCGGTTTTCCAGAAGTTCATTGGCACCGCCGTGCAAATAAGCGGAACGGTAACGGTATACGGTGGAAACGTCTATTCCAAGGCATGAAGCCACGAAGGAAGGAGAATTGCCCATGCCCAACATCAGAATGCAAGTCACACGGGCATAGTCGGAACTTCCGGCTAGATTCCGTTGAAGTTTACGTAAAATTTCTATTTCTGATGTCGACAACTGCATTTCCATGCTGTAAAGATACAACTTTTAAACGAATTATTCGCATTTCACTTACTTTTGACTATAGTATATTTGCTCATGGCTTTGAGATGTGGAATTAGTCGTTTGGGAGCTACTAATTTACTCAATTTCTGTTATATACAGAAATTCTCAAAGCCTTTTTTATTTACTTCTCATCGAAATATTCTAAATCCGAAACTTGAGTTTTATTATAAAAAAGAAGAAATAGGATATGAATCTTTATTTGCAGAATTCAGTCCAATCTGTCAAGCGCATATCTCCTTTATCAAGGAACACCTCATGCATACTAAGTGCTGCTGAAAGACTGTGACTTGTCTGTCCCTTGTTGGCTATTTTGAGGTAGTCCCATAACAATTGTTTATAGTCAGGATGAGCACAGTTTTCAATAACTGTTTGGGCACGTTCCATTGGACTCTTACCGCGAAGGTCGGCAATACCCTGCTCTGTGATGATTACATTTACAGAGTGTTCGCTATGATCTTGATGTGATACCATTGGAACAATAGAACTGATACATCCACCTTTTGCAGTAGAAGGACAAGAGAATATAGATATATAAGCACTTCGTGTAAAGTCTCCAGAACCTCCGATACCGTTCATCATCTTGGTTCCGCAAATATGAGTAGAGTTAACGTTTCCATAAATGTCAGCTTCGATAGCTGTATTCATAGATATAACTCCAAGACGGCGTACCACTTCAGGACAGTTTGAAATTTCAGAAGGACGTAACACTAATTTGTCGCGGAAGAAATCTATATTATCATAAATATCCTTCAGACAGTCGTTAGTAACACTTAACGAGCATGTACTTCCGAATTTTATTCTACCGGCTTTTATCAAGTCTATCACTGAATTCTGTATAACTTCAGTATACATTTCGAATGCCGGTACGTCAGGATTTTTACCCAATGCGCTTAACACTGCATTTGCAATATTTCCTACACCGGACTGCAATGGAAGGAAAGTTGCAGGGATAATTCCTTTACGCAAATCGTTTACAAGAAAATCTGCTACATTCTGGCCTATCTTGTCAGTAATAGGATCCGGATCGTGGAAACCGCGTGCCTCATCAGGTATATTGACTTCCACCACGGCTGCTATCTTTGCAGGATCAACCTGAACATATGGAACTCCGATACGGTCACTGGCATGCTCTATCATTATCGGACGACGATGCGGTGGACGTTCCAGTTCATAAACATCGTGCATACCCATAAGGCTATTCTTATTATGAGCAGCATTAATTTCCACAATGACTATATCAGCCAGACGTGCCACAGTTGGAGATATACCAACACCCGCAGTAAGATATATACGTCCATCTGCTGTCAGTTCGCAAGCTTCCATTATAGCTACATTTATCTTACCTAAAAAGCCTGAACGAATTCGTTGTGCCATCTGAGAAAGATGTATATCGGAATATTTAACTTGTCCGCTATTACAAGCTTTTCGGAAATCAGTATTGGTTGTATATGGAGCTCTGAAATCAAGAGCGTTTGCTCTGGTTAATACTCCATCACAAGAGTCGCCTGTAGAAGCACCAGTAAGAATACTAACCTTGAATTGTTCACCGCGTGAATGTTTCTCTTCTGCTATTTTTGCTAATTCGGCTGTAACAGCCTTAGGTGTTCCTGCAGGTGTAAACCCACTTAAGCCAATGATGTCGCCATCCTTAATCAAACTTGCAGCTTCGGCTGCCGTCATAAATTTATAGCTCATGATATTGTGTATTTAAAGTTATAGTTTATAGTCGAATTTCAAATATTTTTTGAGGCTGTTCAAATTTAGAAAAAAAACATCAAATAAGACACTTACCATTACATATTTATGATGAAAAACATATTTTTTTAAACAATTTGTGTACTCATCTTCTTTAATTTCGGATTTAAAGATTAAACCGATAGTGCCAGTGATTTGAAGGTATGCAGTCATTTGTAGTCTAGTATAAATAATTTCTGTTATGAATGTTGACAATTTAACCGCTTTTGCGCGTTTTCAAACCTTTATCATATTCTGAAAAAACGTGGGCAAATTCGATGTAAAATTTGGGCAAGTTTGGGATTGAATTTGGGCAAGTTTTAAGAATAGGTTTGAAAAGAAAAAATCGTAAGGTTTATAAGTTAGCAATCAACTTGTTTTGTCCCATCTATGTAATGCGGATTATGCATATATTAATTATTTAAAATCAAAATCAAAAATTAAAGTAATATATGAA
>NZ_JADYTF010000116.1 GCF_021530995.1 Bacteroides caecigallinarum | reverse complement strand
TGTTGATGACTTTTATGTAGGCAATCTGAGTGTTTACCATAATTCCATTAAAATGTTCACCTTGATACTATATCTGTGTATCTTTATCATAAAGAAGCTAATGATACAAGCTCTTATAAATGATTTCGTAAACCGACAGCAATATGTAAATATTATATTTCCAAATGCTGAAAGAATTATGTTCTGAAGGTTATCTTGTTTCTGACGGTATCGGAAGAGGAACTACATATCATTTGAATAAAGATAGTAATCTTAATAGTTCAGATGGAAACCTTAACAGTTCGGATGGAAACCTTAACAGCTCAGATGAAAACCTTAATAGTTCGGATGAAAACCTTAACAGTTCCAATGATGATTATCTTAAGACAAATACTCAAAAAACAATTAAAAAGAAGTGTAGCCAAAAAGAATTATTTGGAATAATACAGAATAGTACCCAAACTTGGAAATCAGTTGAGGAAATAGCCCTTGAAATAAGGCGAAGTACACAATATCTGAAAGGGGAAATTATTCCAGTGATGGTGAATAAAGGACTTTTGGAAAGAGAACATGCTATGCCTAATCATCCGGCTCAAAGATATAAAAGGAAGTTTTGAAATTTACTCAAAAAACAGGAAAATGAGCGTACAAGAATTCATTTGCAGATTTCTAAAAACTTCACACTATGAAAGAACTGAAACAACAAGTCATTATAGAGGAACATCCTGATATAGAGATAAATTATGTAGAGGATGCAAATGTCCCTCAAGATGTCCCTCAAGATGTCCCTCAAGACGAAGATTTAGATACCTGGATTGAAGAACAGGTTGCCACTTATCCTAAAATTACAACTGAAGAATTGGCTTCACAATCAGGGAAAGGCATAAGAACGATTAAACGCCATATAGCTAAGATGAAGAAGCTCTGATATTGATGCTACATCATTTGAGAAGTTTGAGAAGTTTTTAAAAGAAAATTAGGAAATACAGAAATAAATTGTACTTTTGCATTATATAGATTATAAATCCAAATATATGAATGTGACAGTTTTTAATCCGGCTCAATTGCAAGTTCTTGAAATGATGTCGTTTGTGGACAGTCCTGAAGCATTAGCTGAACTTAAAAAGGCTATTTCTGACTATTTCGCCAAGCAAGCGCAAAAGGAGATTGACCGCTTGTGGGAGAATGGAGAATTGAATGAGGAAAAAGTCGATAAATTCCATCAACTACATGAACGTACTCCATATAAATGAATATGAGAAACATTGTATTGGATACTAACTCACTTATTATTGCTATTTCAGCGAAGAATGACTATTAGTACCCTTACGGAAGCTCAATATGATAAGGTGAATGGTGAGATGGGAGATGGAAACCTAAACAAGACCTAAAAACTTCACACTATGAAAGAACTAAAACAACAAGTCATAATTAGAAAATACCAGTTCGAGGAACTTACTGACTCCGACAAACGGCTGATAGAAGCTGCAAAGGAAGCTACAAAGAGAAGCTATGCGCCATACTCGCATTTCCATGTGGGTGCTGCCGCCATGCTTGACGACGGTACGATAGTGACAGGCTCAAACCAGGAGAATGCCGCCTACCCTTCTGGACTATGTGCCGAGCGCACTACCCTGTTTCATGCCGGCTCTGAATATCCGGGCAAGGCTGTAACAACACTTGCCATTGCGGCATCAAACTGCGAAGGTTTCACTGAACAGCCTGTCACTCCGTGCGGAGCGTGCAGACAGGTAATGCTGGAAGCGGAACAGAGATACCACCGCCCTATCCGTATGCTGATGTACGGCACAGCCTGTATATACGAAACAAGGGGAACAAAAGATTTGCTCCCCCTGTCGTTTGGTATTGAATCAATGGAATGATTATTTGTCGCCGTACATACGTGCGCGCATTTCCTTGATATGGTCTGATGTGATGTATTCATCGTATTCCATCATCTTGTCGATGATACCGTTAGGTGTAAGTTCGATGATACGGTTGGCAACAGTCTGAATGAATTCGTGGTCGTGTGATGCAAACAGCACGTTACCTTTGTATTGCTTCAGATTGTTGTTGAATGCCTGAATAGACTCCAGGTCGAGGTGGTTTGTAGGAGTGTCAAGGATAAGACAGTTGGCATTTCTCAACTGCATACGTGCAATCATGCATCGCATCTTCTCTCCTCCCGAAAGTACGTTAACTTTCTTCAGCACTTCTTCACCTGAGAACAGCATACGTCCGAGGAATCCCTTCATCTCCACTTCATTGCCCTGTCCGTACTGGCTCAACCAGTCAACAAGATTAAGATCGCAATTGAAGAAGTCAGTATTGTCAAGTGGCAGATATGCAGTAGTGATAGTCACACCCCAGTTGAAGTGTCCTGCCTGTGGTTTGCGACGTTCATTGATAATCTCGAAGAAAGCAGTCATCGCACGTGGGTCGCGGCTCAGGAATACTATCTTGTCACCCTTTTCTACATTGAAGTTTACATCGTTGAAAAGAACGATTCCATCTTCAGTTTCGGCACGAAGTCCTGAAACTTCAAGAATCTGATTACCCGGCTCGCGGTCCATAGTAAAGATGATACCTGGATATTTACGTGATGAAGGCTTGATTTCATCCACATTAAGTTTCTCAAGCATCTTCTTACGGCTGGTTGTCTGTTTTGATTTTGCCACGTTGGCAGAGAAACGGCGGATAAACTCTTCGAGTTCCTTACGTTTTTCTTCAGCCTTAGCCTTCTGGTTCTGCTGCTGGCGGAGTGCAAGCTGGCTTGACTCATACCAGAAACTATAGTTACCGGCAAAGAGGTTGACCTTACCGAAGTCGATATCCACTGTATGGGTACATACCGAGTCGAGGAAGTGACGGTCGTGGCTCACTACAAGTACTGTATGTTCGAAATTTGAAAGATATTCTTCCAGCCATGTCACAGTTTCCATATCGAGGTCATTGGTAGGCTCGTCCAGAAGCAGGTTGTCAGGATTACCGAACAAAGCCTGTGCAAGCATGACACGCACCTTTTCCTTACCGCTGAGGTCGCCCATAAGCGTATAGTGCTTGTCTTCCTTAATACCAAGTCCGCTAAGGAGGATTGCGGCATCACTTTCTGCGTTCCATCCTTCAAGTTCTGCAAATTTTTCCTCAAGTTCTGCAGCCTTGATTCCGTCCTCATCGGTAAAATCTTCTTTGGCATAAAGCGCCTCGCGCTGCTTCATTATGTCCCAAAGCACAGTGTGTCCCATAAGGACTGTATCAAGTACAGTATGTTCGTCGAACTTGAAGTGGTCCTGGCTAAGAACTGAAAGGCGTTCGCCCGGTCCCAGTGTAACGCTTCCCTTAGTTGGGTCAAGTTCTCCGGAAATTACCTTAAGAAAAGTTGATTTTCCTGCACCATTGGCACCTATCACACCGTAAATATTACCGTTAGTGAACTTCATGTTCACATCATTGTACAATACTCTCTTACCGAATTGAACGGCTACATTAGAAACTGTAATCATTTTATAAGTTTGTTTGTATACCTAATTATACTGTTATTCTGAAATTTGAGTGCAAAGGTACTAAATATCCTGCTAATATACAATGCAGATAAAAACTTATAACTCCAACAGCACGGCTTTTTATATGTTTTTTTGTGTCAGTATGTCAGTTTTTTAGTAATTTTGCGGCTGTTTATGCATACCGTGCATTACAGGCACGGTTTTTGTAGTATAGCCAACAGCCGTATGCAAGTCCGGCACTTAAACTACAGATTAATAATAAAATAACAACATAAAGACATGAGTACAAATCAGAATCAAAATCCGGAAGAAGAAATATTGAAGAACGAGGAAGCTGAAAACCTGCAGCAGGAAAATGAAACTCAGGCTGAAGAAACAAACTCTGCCGAAAATGCAGGCGAAGAGAAAGAAGCCGAACTTTCAGAAGAGGAAAAGGCTGCCAAAGAACTGGAAGAGACCAAACAGGCTCTTGAGGACTATAAGGACAAATATCTGCGTCTTTCGGCTGAATTTGACAATTACCGCAAACGTACAATGAAGGAAAAAGCCGAACTTATCAAGAACGGTGGCGAGAAGGCTATCTCGGCTATCCTGCCTATACTGGACGACCTGGAACGTGCCTTGCAGAACATGCAGAAGGCAGAGGACGTAAAGGCTATGTACGAAGGTATTGACCTGATACATCAGAAGTTCCTGAAAAACCTTGGACACGAAGGGCTTGAAAAGATGAATCCTGTGGGAGAAGCATTCGATACTGATTTCCACGAGGCAATAGCTCTTGTTCCTGCTCAGGAGGAAGCACAGAAAGGCAAGGTTTTGGACTGTGTACAGACTGGTTACAAACTGAATGACAAAGTTATACGCCACGCCAAAGTGGTAGTTGCTCAATAATACAATAAAACCACATCGCAAATATGGCTACTAAAAGAGATTACTACGAAGTGCTTGGCGTGGAGAAGACAGCCACAGCAGACGAAATAAAGAAAGCATACCGTAAGAAAGCAATCCAGTATCACCCTGACAAGAATCCGGGAGACAAGGAAGCTGAAGAGAAATTCAAGGAAGCCGCAGAAGCATACGAAGTATTGAGCAATCCTGACAAGCGTTCACGCTACGACCAGTTCGGTCATGCAGGCGTAGACGGTGCTGCAGGAGGCGGATACGGAGGTTTCGGCGGACAGGGTATGTCTATGGATGACATCTTCTCTATGTTCGGCGACATCTTTGGCGGACACAGCGGTTTCGGAGGATTCGGCGGTTTCGGAGGTGGCGGAGGCCAGCCAAGACAACGCAAATTCCGCGGTGCAGACCTTAGGGTAAAGGCTAAACTTACGCTGAAGGAAATTGCTGAAGGAACAGAAAAGAAATTCAAGGTAAAGAAATATGTTCCTTGTTCACACTGTCACGGAACAGGTGCCGAAGGAAACAGCGGAACAGAGACTTGTCCTACATGTCACGGAACAGGTAGCGTGACACGTACTCAGCAGAGTATCTTCGGAATGATGCAGACTCAGTCTGTATGTCCTCAGTGTAACGGTGAAGGAAAAATCATCAAGAACAAATGTAAGGAATGTAACGGCGAAGGAGTTGTTTACGGCGAAGAGGTTGTTACAGTGAAAATCCCTGCCGGAGTGGCTGAAGGCATGCAGGTTACTATCAACGGTAAAGGTAATGCAGGAAAGCATAATGGTGTGGCAGGTGACCTTCTTGTTCTAATAGAAGAAGAAAAGCATCCTGAACTGATAAGAGACGAAAGCGACCTTATATATAATCTGCTCCTCAGCGTTCCTCAGGCAGCGCTTGGTGGTACAGTGGAAATCCCTACAATAGACGGTAAGGCGAAAATCAAGATTGAACCGGGAACACAGCCCGGAAAGGTTCTGCGCCTGAGAGGCAAAGGTCTGCCTAACATCAACAGCTACGGTTACAGCACAGGAACAGGTGACTTGCTGGTAAACGTAAGTGTATATATCCCTGAAACTCTTACAAAAGAAGAACGTCAGGCTCTGGAAAAATGGCAGGAATCTGAAAGCTTCAAGCCTAACACAAGTCTGAAGGAAAAAATCTTCAAGAAATTCAGAAGTCTTTTCGACTGATTGATATAAAAATAGAGCGGTACTTCAAGTAGTGCCGCTCTATTTTTTTGTATAACACGCTTTAATCTGTATCTTTGCACTCCAAATATTTTTATATGAAGAAGAAAAAAGTAGTAATTATATCTATTTCCATTATTGCGGCTGTGTTACTGTCTGCGGCAATCGGCACATACTCATTGCTATTCAGCAAACCTTTCAAGATTACAGATCCTACATTTATATATATAGATGAAGATGATTCTGCTGACTCTGTTTTTGCTAAAATAGAGACTAACCTTCATCCGGAAAGTATGACAGGAATGAAGATGCTTGCCAAGCTGAAAGATTATGGAGAAAACATATACACCGGAGCATACAGAATAAATTCAGAAATGACAGTACTGGAAACTTTCAGAATGCTTAAAGCAGGAAGACAGACTCCGGTAAAACTGATAATACCAAGCGTGAGAACAATAGATAAACTTGTTTCGAGAGTGGCAAAACAGATTATGGCCGACTCAGCAAGTATAACCTCACTGATAAACGATAGCAGCTATATAGCCAATTTGGGATATAACAAAGCTACTATACCTGCATTGTTCATTCCTAACACTTACGAAGTGTACTGGAATATGACAGCCGAAGGTTTCATAAAAAGAATGATAAAGGAAAACAAAAATTTCTGGAACGCAGAGCGTACTGCTAAAGCCGAAGCACTGAATATGAGTGCTGTAGAAGTCTGCACACTGGCATCAATAGTGGACGAAGAGACCGCAAACAATGCCGAGAAACCTCTCGTGGCAGGACTATATATAAACAGACTGAAACGCGGAATGCTCCTCCAGGCAGACCCTACAGTGAAATTCAGTCTACAGGACTTCGGACTTAGAAGAATTCTGTTCAAGCATCTTGAAACAGACAGTCCGTATAATACATATAAACATGCCGGATTACCTCCAGGACCAATCAGAATAGCATCGGTGGCGGGTATAAACAGTGTATTGAATTATTCCAAACATAATTACATATATATGTGTGCCAAAGAAGATTTCTCCGGCACTCACAATTTTGCCTCTACGCTAAGCGAGCATAACAGAAACGCAAGGAGGTATCAGCAGGCATTGAACAGAAGAAACATAAAATAAAACCCAACATAATCAAAATGTTTCACTTAACGGATTTCCAGAACTTGATAAAATCCGAATACTGGCCATAACATACCAGTCCGTCGTCCTGACCCAAAGCATAGTCTTCCGGGAATGTCATAGTAGAAACCTTTTCAACTTTTGAAATTCCCAGGATATTGGATATCTGTTTTCCCATTATTACGGATATGATACGGATACCGAACTCCTGTTCTATGCTCAGTTCATTTATCTTATACCCTATCAGCTTGGCAGGAACAGAGAATTTGAATACATAATTGTTCTCGTCTATAGAAAAGTGTTCCACCTCGGCATCAAGCTCCATAAGCTGAACAAGGAGTCTGGCAGCGTCTTTCTCCGGAGTGAGTATCCTGTCAAGCGAAAAGGCATCAAGTACTGCCTTATGCACTTCATCTACCGCACGGGCATATATATGTTTTACATTTCGTTTTTTCAACAATGAAACAATCCTGACTGATGCTCCGAAATTCTCTCCGATGGCTACTATAACAATATCGACACCGTTAAGAGGAAGGACAGACAGTGCCATCTCGTCCGTCGCGTCAAGAACGTATGTTGTAGCCACCTTATCTTTATATCGTTCCGCCTGAAGCTCCTCAGAGTCTACACCGACTACTTCATGACCAAGCGCAGTCAGTTCCTCAGCCAATACTCCTCCGTAATTTCCCAGTCCTATAATAAGATATTTCATATCGTATATATTTAATTATTAATCAGTTAATTATTATATTGTCACTCGGATATTTATAGTTTTTCTTTTTCTCCTGCCTTATCAATCCGCTTACGAGCGTAAAAGCGCCCACACGTCCTACGAACATCAAGACTATTATTACCAGTTTGCCTGCATTGCTCAATTCGGGTGTCAGGTCAAGGCTGGAACCTACGGTGCTCAGAGCAGAGACACACTCGAACACCAGAGCCATAACCGATGCCTGAGGCTCAATAATTGTCATCACGAATATCCCGATAAAAACAATAAGCAGATAAAGAATCAATGCTGCATTGGAGCGTTTCACCGAATCGGAGGAAATCTCGCGATGCAGTATATACGTTCTATCTACGCCTCTCAAAACGGCAAAAAGGTTTATCAGGATTACCGCAAATACATTTATCTTTACACCACCGGCTGTTGACTGCGTTCCACCACCTATCATCATGAGAATAATCATCAGCAGAAGTGTCTGTGTAGAAAGTGTAGTAAGCCCGACACTGGCAAAACCGGCAGTTCGCGGACATACGGAATTGAAGAAAGCATGAACTACTTTATCAGCACCAGTCATTCCGGCAAAAGCATTGTTCCATTCGAAAAGCAATATTACAAGTGTTCCTGCCAGCAAGAGGACTCCTGTCATGAACAGAACTATCTTCGTATTGAGATTATACAAATGTATCTGTTTCTTGAACCTGCGGCGACGGAAAAATATCTTGGCCCACATATATCGGAGATAATAAAAAATGGTATCTTTCATATTCACCAATATAGGGAAACCTATTCCGCCAAATACTATAAGCAATGACAATACTATATAAAGGAAATTGTGGTTATGCATCACCATCTCATTTCCCATTCCTCCGGGAAGAGTGGAGAATCCGGCATTACAGAATGCAGATATGGAATGGAATGCAGAGAAATACAATTCCTCATAAAACGTCATTCCCAGAGTTCCATGTATGTCCAGCCAAATGAGCAGCATACCTATGCCCTCTATGGCTAGAGTGAAACCAAGGATATATAATAATGTAGACAAAAGGGAATTCAGCGAATTGGTACTAATCATATCGCCTACAGCCAACTGATTGTAAAGAGAAGTGTTTCCCATAAAGAACATGGCAAAGAAACTGGTTATGGTCATCACTCCCAAACCACCAATCTGGATGAGGAGCATTATTATAATCTGACCTTCCATGGTAAATGTGGAAGGAACATCGACCGATACTAGTCCGGTCACGCACGTTGCACTGGTGGAAATAAACAAGGCGTCAATCCACGAAATGCCATTATATGTGGCTCGTGGGAGCATCAATAGTCCGGCTCCTACAAGTATGATGATAAAAAAGCTTGACGCAAGAATGAGTGAAGGATTTGTTTTCCGTCCCAGCAGGCGAACAAAAAAACCGGAAAGCAGAGTAAAGGACATGAGCAGGAGAATTGCTCCTTTATAATAACTGCTATGGAAGAATATCCAAATCCAATAGGCTGCATTACCAGGCTCGGGAAGATGAAAAACTACGGGTAAAAGTGTAAGATAAAGTCCTATATCAAGCAGCCACGTCCACACTGTGAACTTACTTCCTTCATCATTAGAGAAGAGATGACTCAAAGTGGTATTGATAAGAAAAATCACCCACACAAAATTCGACACAAAGTGGAGAGCCGAATGCACATCATCGGTAACTGTAAATCCATAACGGTATACTATAGCAGCGATGAACAACACGGCAGCGAAACAAGCAATCCACGCAAACCAGTCAACCAGTTGATAGATTCGAGGTAATACGAGTTTCTTTTTATACAATATAAGACGTTCCCAATTATCCATATTCTTTTTAACTTTAAAAAGATACATGCAAACATACAGAAAAAAAATGGTGATACGACTAATACTATACAAAAAGTTGATATCATTAGTTAAATAGCACAAAACGCCATCAGCTAACAAGTTTTCCTTACATTATTCTATCTATATTTTATTTTTAATATCAAATATCCGATAAATTCTTTGTCAAATAAACTTTTTTGTCTATTTTTGAGCAGAACTTTAAAATAAATAGCCATGAGCGAGAAACAGAAAAGATTTTTCCTAAAGGAAAACGAAATACCTACACACTGGTATAACATACAGGCGGACATGAAGAACAAACCTATGCCGCCTCTTAATCCTGCTACAAAAGAACCGTTGAAAGCAGAAGACCTCTACCCTATCTTTGCTAAAGAATTGTGTCACCAGGAACTGAACCAGACTGACGCATGGATAGAAATTCCGGAAGAGGTAAGAGAAATGTATAAATACTACAGAAGTACTCCGCTAGTTAGAGCATACGGTCTGGAAAAAGCTTTGGGAACACCGGCACATATCTACTTCAAAAACGAGAGTGTAAGCCCTATCGGTTCTCACAAACTTAATTCAGCACTTGCACAGGCATATTACTGCAAGCAGGAAGGAGTGACAAACATCACTACCGAAACCGGAGCGGGACAATGGGGAGCCGCACTTTCATACGCGGCACGTGTGTTCGGACTTGAAGCTGCGGTTTATCAAGTAAAGATCAGCTACGAGCAGAAACCATACAGAAGAAGCATTATGCAGACATTCGGTGCGCAGGTTACTCCTTCACCTTCAATGTCTACACGTGCCGGAAAAGATATACTTACAAAATATCCTAACCATCAGGGATCGCTGGGAACTGCCATCTCTGAAGCTATAGAACTGGCACGAACTACTCCTAACTGTAAATATACTCTTGGTTCGGTGTTAAGCCACGTGACACTACATCAGACAATCATAGGTCTGGAAGCAGAAAAGCAGATGGAAATGGCTGGCGAATATCCTGATATCATAATAGGATGCTTCGGAGGTGGATCAAACTTCGGTGGTATAAGTTTCCCATTTATGCGCCACACTATTCTGGAAGGCAAAAAGACAAGATACATAGCTGCAGAACCTGCATCCTGCCCTAAGCTGACAAGAGGTAAATTCGAATACGATTTCGGAGACGAAGCCGGATATACTCCTCTCCTGCCAATGTACACTTTGGGACATAACTTCGCACCGGCAAATATCCATGCCGGCGGTTTGAGATACCATGGTGCTGGAGTCATCGTATCACAGCTTCTGAAAGACGGATTAATGGAGGCTGTAGATGTGAAACAGCTCGACACATTCGATGCCGGTATCCTATTTGCAAAGGCTGAAGGTATCATTCCTGCTCCCGAATCATGTCATGCCATAGCAGCAGCAATCAATGAAGCCAAGAAATGTATTGAAACAGGAGAAGAAAAAGTAATTCTGTTCAATCTGTCCGGACATGGACTTATCGACATGAGCGCATACGACCAATACTTATCGGGCAACCTTACAAACTACGAGCTTAGTGAGGAAGAAATAGAAAAAAATCTTGAGGAAGTAAAAAAAATCGGAGTAGAATAAACAACAGCCCTTTTAGAAAGAATATATAATATAACATTCTTATAATAAGGTTATTAATAAATAAAGTCTGATATTATC
>NZ_JADYTF010000115.1 GCF_021530995.1 Bacteroides caecigallinarum | reverse complement strand
GACTTTTCAAGGATGTGTATACAGGAGCCTACGAACTGACTGTTGTAGAGAAAATATGGCTAATAATTGTTGAAGTGGTGGGCATAGTTGCAGAACTCACTGGAGCAGATGAGGACACGCTGATGCGGCAGCTTATCGAAAACAACAAGAGGCTGGAAGCACTACAGGCATATGCACAAACTGCCTAAAATCTAAATCAGAAACTTGAGAAAATGATTATGATTGATTACGTATTAACGTATGATAGAATTGTCAGCACGACAGTTCCGGGTATTTCAAGATGTGGAAACAGTAAACCTTTTTCAGGATAAGACAGGGTAGATGACTTAAAAACGTTCTTTGATAAGTTGAAACACCGTTTATTTTAATTTTTTGCTTATTATTATAATAGAAGAATTGCTTATTTTAATTTTTGCGCAAAACTTGGAATAAGAAAATCTTTATTTTAAATTTGCCATAAAAATTAAAATAACACATATGAAGAATTTTAAATCAGGCACTTATATAAATCAAGGATATTATAGAAGTTTCCAACCTAATTTTATAAATAAATCTTGGGAAATTTCTGATATGGAGGTTGTTACATTGTTAAGTAAAGCTGATAGAATGCTTGGAAGATTGGATATGTATTCTGAACATATTCCCAATATTGATTTATTTATCAGTATGCACGTAATGAAGGAAGCTACGCAATCATCTAAAATAGAAGGGACACAAACCAATATGGAAGAAGCCATTCTCTCAAAAGAAGATGTGCCTCTTGACAAAAGAGACGATTGGACAGAAGTTCATAATTACATTAATGCTATGAATGAGGCTATTAAACTATTGGGTGAACTTCCTTTTTCTTCAAGATTAATAAGAAACGTTCATAAAGTTTTGTTACAAGGTGTGAGAGGTGAACATAAACAACCTGGAGAATTTAGAAGAAGTCAAAACTGGATTGGAGGCTCAAATATAAATGATGCAATATTTGTTCCACCTGTCCATACATCTATACCTGAATTAATGGAAGATATAGAAAAATTTGTACATAATGATAAAATATTTTTCCCAGAGTTACTTAAGATTGCTTTAATTCACTATCAATTTGAAACAATACATCCTTTTCTTGATGGAAATGGACGAACTGGAAGATTGATGATTACACTATACTTAGTAAGTAAGGGTATTCTGAAAAGACCTATTTTATACTTGTCTGATTATCTTGAAAAGCATAGGAACTCATACTATACTTGTCTTATGCAAGCTAGGGAAAATAATGATATTTCTGAATGGTTTAAATTCTTTCTTACTGGAATTATCAAAACTGCAGAAAATGGAGTTAGAACTTTTGAGGAGATCCTATTGCTACAAAAAGAAAATGAGGAGAAAATAAAATCATTAGGAAGCAGATCTGCCAATGCGTTAAAGATTGTGACAGAATTGTATAAACTCCCTATTATAGATGCCAATAAAGTTGCAAGTATAACAGGAATTAGTAATGCCTCTGCATATACCTTAATTTCAAGTATGGAAAAATGTGGTATTTTATCTGAAGTTACTGGAGGTAGAAGAGGACGTATTTATATGTTAAAGAAATATTTTGACATATTTAACAAATAATTTAAAGGAAATATTCTATTTTTTGAGCGGTGTTTCAACGATTCACCGCTTTTTTTATGTCTAAAAATATGAAATACCTATCAAATCTTTTGATTACATTACTAGCCTTCTGCTTAGGTGAATCCAGCTATCTCGGCGGGTTCAAGTCCTTCCTTGAACCCGAAGTCGGTATAAGGATTGATATATCTATCGCCTGTCAGATTTTCTTTCACCATAATATAAATATTTTTATGACATCGCAAATATAATACATACACCGGTATGTGCAAATAACAGCCCCTGCCTACCTCCTGAACCGTGTAAGATTCCCATAATGGGCAATACGCTTTATATATTCCTCTATCTGTACATCAGTCCACCGGCGGTTCCCATCACTGTCCTTCTGCTTATACATGGCTATGGCTATAAGCGAATACTCATTTCTGAGTGATGTGCCGAACACACCACGGTCGTCGGTATTGATGCTCACGCACAGACCATTGCGTCTGTCACTTTCAATGGGATGGAACGCGAAGATGGGATGTTCGATGTAATGGCTGAAACGGCCTATCTTAAGGTTTGAAGTAGGATTACATTCTATAGCAATACCTTTTTCAGCCAGTTCGTCAAGCATACATGACTGCAGTCTTACTATATCGTCGGCATACGCCTCTGGTAACTGTATGGTTACGGCCTTATCGCCCTCCGTCCTGCACTCTGTATTATAGAGATAATGCTCCAGACATTTCCTAGTGTTATCATTAGGAGTCATGTCGATTCCCGACATGGTATATTTCACCTCGTCGGGCAAGTTTCTACTGTCATCGTGTGAATCTCCCCTGTGAAGCATACTTTGCCAGTAGGTATATAAGTGTGTTTCAGGATATCTCAGCCTTTGCATCAACTGTACACTTTTTTCCTCTATGAGCAGCTGCACCTTAGCCGATAAAGATATGTTATGCTCCATAGCCCTGTATTTCAGCCATACCAAATTATCGAGCAGTATCTGTTGCGGGATAATTATAGTGTTATGCCGCTCTCTATAATATCGTTCTGCATCGGTACCTAAAGCCAATGCATGCCCCAACCTGCAACCAAGGCGGAAATGCATGTAGAAAACTGTTTCGTCTATAGTTCTCAGTCCGTCCGATATATCATAGAAATCCTCTCCGGCATGGAATGTCTGATTGTCTATGCCCTTAAATCTTGCATAGCGGAATATAGGCGCGAACACTTCGGGACGGCAGTTGAATTCTGAACTGGCCGCGTCAATGCCTACAAAATAAGTCTTGTTTTTCAACCGGGCAGTGTTACCTTTCTCCCAACATTCAGACAACAGTTTTACCTGTTTCCATAGTTCCTTTATGGTTTTATGATTGCGCAATCTCCCTGGCACAGCGACATTCTCCTTTTTCTTGATAAAATGCGCCACAATGGTAAGACGGCTGTCAGGATTATTCTGATACACCTCCACATTTCCAAAGATAGAGTGCGAACAGTCATATCCCATGAATCTTTTTATCGCTCCTGGTGTCATCCTTGCTTCAAGATTATAGCGGCTGTTACCACCTATGGCGGATTGCACGGCATAGCGGTAAATAATCTCATTGAATATCTTTCTCCCCGAATCGTTCAATTCAGGTATAAATATGGATTTATGTTTCTGATAGTCATTGAAATTGTCGAATCCCACCAGACTGTTGGTTTGTACAAACTCACGTCTCAGCTTGTTCTTTATAAGACAATACAAATAGAACCATGGCGCAAGCTGTCGCATTCCTTTTGAGTTGCCCCAATAATTATAGAAGAAAGAATACATCAGCTCCCTTTCGCCATGATGCAGCATATATACATTAGTTACGGTACTTTCGGGCAGATCCATTGCACGCAAGTGGCGTATAGCATAGTCGAAGGCATAACCGCTTTCCGTTTTCAATGCCGACATACGCATGTTGTTGATACTGTATTTGGCATTGGCAAGCATTCCGGCAATGCACGGCATTCTAAGCATATTAAGGAAATCTTCCGACAGCTTGCTGTTGTTGCCGGAGTTGCACAACAATATTTCTGTCAGTCCGGCACGTATTATTGCTGCCAGCTGTACCCACCATCTTAGCGACTTGTTGTTATACACTGAGTTGCGTGCCACAGGGTCATAACTCTGGAAACTCCCTTTGTCGGTAAATCCTTCATCTCGGTCGTTTTTGCCAGCAATCATATTAGGATAGTTCATCAGACTTATCCAGTTGAAGTCGAACACCGCTATGGCTGCATTTATGTGCGAGTGAGTGTCCGACAGCCCCTCGTCCAGTATGCTGTTCAGTTTGAAATTGTCGTGTCCAATCACGTCCGGCCATACGAACTCCTTCCTTTCGTAGTTGTCCTTCAGGTCCTTTTCGGCAAGGAAAGCCGTGGTGAGCAGGTCCTCGCTGACAAGAAGCGAAGTCTCGTGCCAGCGCAACAGATTGTCGAACTTCACTATGGGCTGCCTGTCGTGCGACGTACAGAGGACACTGTCCGTGAAACGGTTCAGAACAAGAAAAGCACGCAAGTAAGCCGGTGTCCCTCCCGGCAGGAAGTTCCTTTTGACGTCGGTCATCCACTCATTCTGCATTATATTTTTGAGGGTAAATATTTCGGTGGATGAAAATTCCTTCAATTTCCATTTTATAATTTCCGCTACTACAGAAAGCATATCTTCATCCCCCCTTTTGTTATTAATCAGCTCAGCAAGCACAGGAAGTGGGTAATGATAGAAAACGGCTTCTATGGTGGAACGCAATAAATCCATACTCAGATAAAAATTAAAACGTTATTTTTGAGACTGTTTTTCTTCATACCATTTTTCTACGGCTTCCCTGATTTCGGGCTTCGTATAATTACCTTCCTTAATAAAAATAACCTCACCAAGCATCTCGTCGTTCCAATTTTTGAAGTATGGGATTCTATTTCTCATATTACGGTATATAGTATTAGTTGATGTACCCCTACCAATACCATTTATAATTTCTTCCACCGAAGGGATATTCTCTTTCAGATAGAAAATCTTATTGAACAGATTATTTATTTCATCCGTATCACCCTGTCCATTATCGTTTTTCGCCTTCTCACTCTCTTTTATTCCTTCAATAAATTCAATAAATGGCTTCAGGTATTGGAAAGATATGAAATACCTATCATTATATTCCTCATTATACACATTAAACGGATGTGTGGACATTTTGCTTTTCATTATATTCTTATAGAAACTGCTGATTGACCCGATGCCGGCTGCATCATGATTTTTAATACGATTTAGTTCAGCATTCTCAAACACAGCCGACAGCACTTCGGAATTACGTATTATGGCATCGGACAGAAGGCGATGCATTTCAGGAGGGAATCCATAGTTCATCCCCTCTCGGCTTTCTTCGCATTTGCTGAGAATTTGCCCAAGAAGAGAATTCTTATCTTTCAAAGCAAATTCATAAAGTCCAGGTGCTATATCAGAGAACCTCCCGTATGCAAACTTAATGTTTGCCATATTATAGAAAGGAGCCAATATATCGAATACATAAAAGCCTGTACTGTTATTATATTGTGTAAGATAGAACGGGATGTAGTTGGCGCGATGATTATACGATACATTATCTATATTACTGACATATTTTGATGATACAGAGCGTACTGTAGTAAGAATAAAGAACTCAGCAAGCCACAACCTTTTATAGAATGTTTCATCAAAAGCCGGACTACCATTTTTATCTTCTGTTTCGTCCTTTTCTTTTATTTCCTTAGACAGGTTTCTCAACAAGTCGTTAAACTCTTTACCATAGATTACTGTCATATCGAAGTACTTGCCATCGCTATTCTTAGGCAACAAATCACCCGGACAATATGTGAAGTATGCACCACACAGAAGCCGTTGCAGTGAGTTGGTATGCAAAAAGCGCTCGTCTATCCTGTATATTCCGCCATTACCGCCATCATTTTCGGTATTGGCTTTAGCATCAACTTCGGAACCGTCCATGTCATCCTCTTTAGGATAAACCATACCATCCTGTTCGGTGATATTCTCGTATTCCTCGTACAACTTTATGGAATAAAGGCTCTTGAGAATGAAAATCAAATCAGCATCACTGTCGTTAAGATGCTCCATTTCTATCAGTCGAAACAGATAGAACACATCGCCCACAGATATATTATAGCTGAAGTTCCCATCATTGATTATGTTTTCAATCAATGATTGTGAAGGAGTCTTCTTATTGCCGGATAAATCGGTTCCTTCGTTTGAAAAATCACGTTTAAGGATTTCCTTGAAAGTTTCCTTCAGGATGGAAACCACATTCTTGTTGAGCGAATTTCCCACACCATATTTCACAAGGCTATCTATCTTCAGTGCAGTTTCGGCAGACAGCCGACCAATCCACGTATTGAAGAAATACGATTTGAACAACCTTTTGTTCATCTTGAGCTGTTCATTGTCCGAGTGCGAATCATTCACTTCGGGCATGGATACAAGCAGTCCCACCAGCGATATAAGGTCGCGCAGGTTGTTAGGAATGACGGGCGATATGCCCCCCTTGCTGTTATAGAACAGGTATCTTGTCCTGTTGAATATCAGGTTTACTATAGCGTCCTTCAGCGGTAGAGACTTATTGTCTGACAAAGGACTTACAATCAGTTGGAGATTCCTTTCGCTCAAGCTATACAGTTGCGGCATGTTGATGCGGTATGACACAGGAATAAGCTTGGTGAGAAACTTTTTCGCCATCTCCGTAATGTCATTGTCAGTGAGATAGTTCTGTTTCGTCCATGTTTTTTCATTTGTTTTATTTCTGATATTGATGGATACGGCGTTTTGCAGCTGTTCCATTTTCACACCTATCAGTACAATGCACTGTGGCGAAGAGAGATACTGCCTTATCTGTTCGCACATGGTATACGCATTTTCCATATTGAAGTCAATATCATCAATAGGAATGACCAGCCACTTCCTGCCTGTCAGTCTCAGATACTTACTTATAAGGGAGTTTATGTGAGTCCTCAGTTCCACCCCAGCAGAAAGGGAGTCAAGTTCCTGCAGCTCATCGAAACTCCCGTCGGAGGTATTGTGGAGCGAATGCACACAACTTTTTGCCTTCTGGAAATCCTTCATAAGGCTGTTTATACAGGTAAAGTCGAAATCCGTACGGCTTTTGTTTAGATTTATAGCCTTTCCGTACATTGTACCCAAAACCAGTTCAAGCACATTGTGGCAAGTGTCGAAGAACGACGGGTCTATGACATCGAGAATCTCGAATTGGGTATTGATGATGGAACTGAAACCATTCTTTTTAAGGAATATATTTATATGTGCGGCATTGGAATCCTGCAACATATTGATAACGGTACGCATACAGGAAGACTTACCAGCACCTCTATCGCCACAGAATGCCACAATCTTCAGAGTGTTCGAACCGCTGTCGGAATCTGTATTGAATACGAACTGTTTAATAAGGCTCAAAGCCCTGACATACTGTTCGGCAAATATCGATTCCTCAAAGTCCTGTTTCTCTATTATCTCGCATCTCTCACGACCGGAATTGTAAATGAGTTTCATACTATCAGCTTTTATAGTTTGTTATACATAATATATTTGTTACGAATAAATACCACGCTGAATGACTGTGTTTCTGTAATATTAGTGGATTATTTTGATATATGCAAGCAGGAGGGTGGAATAGTTGCTTTTAGTGGAACAAAATAATAGACAAACTAAAAACGCGGATTCAAAATTTAATGCAGACAATACGAAGTAGAAGATTTCAGATGGTTTTCTCTTAATTCTAAATGGTTGCAAAGCATATAAATGAAAAAAAGCGACTCTTAGAGCCGCTTTTTTATTTATACCAATAAAGGTGGAACAATTATTCAAAGTTAATAAACGCTGTTGTCTTAACGGTATTGACGTCTGTAAATGTAACTTTAAGTTTACCCTTAGTAACTCCGTCAGAAATTTTAATTTGTTTATCCGTAGTATCAGTATCAAAGCCTGCAGAAGCAGAAGAAACACCGTCAATAGACATCGAAGCTGTTACTTTACCAGCAGTATCTGCGTTATCAGCTATTTCTACTCCATCAACCTTTACTCCTGTGTAGAATGAATCTTCACCTCTACCATACTGGATAGCAAGACCATTCTTAACCTTGTCATCTCCTTCTGTATAAAGTGATTTAATAATATTACCAGCTTCAAGTTTAGCTACATCCTGAGCAACACCATTTACATAGTAAACAAGTTTAGGCTGTTCAAATTCAGAATGGATTTCAATAGTGAACTTAGTTTCAACTTTAAAGTTATTGTTGCCATCAACTACTTGGATAGACATTGTTGTTGTAAGTTCGGTAGCGATTAATGCATGTTTATTATTATCTACGAGATTACGTAATGTAACAGCTGTTGTATTATCTGTAAATGTTTGGTTAGAAGGATTTACATTTACATTACCAATATTATCGTATGAAACAGTTACACCACCGAGTTTCTTGTTAGCACCAATATTATTTGCATTAAAGTTGAATGCTAAATTATAATCAAATACAAGAGAAGCCCCCAATTTAGCAGAGAATGTATCGCCATTCCACTGAGCAGAACGTGGGAAGATTTTACTTCTCCTGCAACATTCATGATATTTAAAGTAGCTACTAATCCACTAACTTCAACGGCTGAAGAAGGAACTGTAACATTCATACCTTCAACTTTAATTCCTAATGCATCTGCTTTAGCTTTATAGGTTCCTTCGAATGATATATAAGAGTCATAGCAATCAGCAGCAGTAAAGTTGAATTCAGTTGTCTTACCTGGCTTTAATATAGCTGTAACTGGGCCTGATGCACCATTTGTTACAACATCATTGACACCATCCCAAGAAGCTGAAATTGTTCCAACAAAACCAGCTGCATCTGCTGCTGTAGCATTAGCATCTGCCTTAATAGCTATATCATAACTTGTCATTACAACTCAATTAACTTCTAATGCATACAAGATATATCCGTCATTTGTTTTTACTGCATTTTTAAATCCGTCAGTTGTAAATTCATTAGGCTGTATAACTAAATGCCAAACGCCATTTACTGAAGCTGCACGTGAATTATCAGTAGACAACTTATCTGATGCAGGCACTGCAAATATAGATACTGGAGCTTCATTACCTTTAGTATCAACTAAAGCTAACTTTTGAGCTCCTAAATCAACTGATGCAGGAGTTACTGTTAGTGCATTATAAGCAGTAGCAATCTGTCCAATTAAAGTTTGGTTTGCAGCAACAGGACCTTTAGGACCTTTCCAATTCTTCATTGCATCAGATTGTGTTCCTGCGTATCCCCATAAAATTGGAGTTGCGGTAGGGGTTGTAGTACCAGATACAAATCCTGTTGTATTTCCAAAAGTTAATTTATTAAGAACTGTAATATTTGAGATTGTAGAAGCTGCAGTAGGCAATTTTACAGTCTGCTTACCATTTTCAGTATAAATAGTCAATTCATAGCCGGCAGCATCACTACCTGTTACAGTTACACCAGAAACAGGGATGTTAGTGTTAGTGTATTCACCGTCTTCACCAAGTACCCACCATGTTCCGTTTTCAGCTTTTACCAAGCCTGTTTCAGCTGTAGCCTCTTCAGCTACCTTAATACCTGTAGCTTCACCATCAATGTAAAGTTCATTATCCTTTACTTCTACAGTTTGTCCTTTTTCACCTTCTGGGATTGTGATAGGAGTTGTAGAACCGTCGCTGAAGGTAAATGTAATAACCTGACCTTCAATAGCCACACCTGATACATATTTGCCAGCCTTTACAAGTTCTTCAAGAGCCTTAATCGCATCAGCGTTAGCTGTAATCTGTTCCTGCAAGTTCTTGATATCATCATCATAGTCCTTACAAGAAGTAAAAGTTCCTGCTGAAGTCACCAAAAGAGCTCCAAACAGAAGTGCACTTAAATACTTTTTTCTCATGATAAAAAAAATTTAATTTATAAATTAAAAGAATTAAATGGTTATAATTCAATTCGTTATAAACAAAACATATAGAAACAAGTATCATGAAAAACAGTTGAAAAACGGGGGACATTTGCGGGGAGTATTCAGACAACGATACTGCAACGAACCTGCTCCAGAAGGCTCCCGAGGGCGATTTTACCGACTTGAAAATATCGTGCCGGCAATTCAGTAACATAATTCTTTTGCTTTAAGAATATATTATCATAAGTTTTATAAATAAGATAACCAGTGATTTATATCAGTAACCGTATTTGGTTATTATCGTAAAAATATATACTTTTGTATTGATAGCAAACAATAAATACAGTTATGTACGAAGAATACATTAAATCAGAAAGGACACCTGCGGGAAAAGTACTTGAGCATATTTTGAGAAAAGCAAAATTAACACAAAAGCAGTTATCAGAAATGTCAGGTATATATCCACAGAGAATCAGTGAACTGATCAAGGGAACGAGAGACTTCACTATCCAGCAATCCATTGATATAGAAAAGGCATTGGGTATAGGCATTGAAGGATATTTTTATAAAATACAGGCAAATTATGAGGTCTATGCTTTTCTGACAGAAAAAGAATTGACACAACATCCTGATTTATCAAAATTCAGTACAGCACTGTTTTGGGACACAAGAATAGAAAAAATCAACTGGATAAAAAATAAGGAATGGGTCATTCAGCGCATATTTGAATATGGCAACAGTCAGGAGATTAATGAAGCCATCAGATTTTATGGTAAGGATACCATAATAACTATATTGCATAACATTGGCAGTGAGTGGAAAAAAGAAACAAGGGTAAAGAACTTTAAAGAATTTCTCCAATGAAACTTCACCGGTTTGGTATATCACTGGAATAGGGTCAGAGTTTGAGATTTTTTGTTTCATTGTTTCTTACATTCACAGTACTGTATATTGGATATACATTCCAACTTTTCCGTTTTTTTTGATATCAAAATCTTTGAAAAATCGCGTTTCATTTGAAATGACACAAGCATACTCTTACCGAAACGTCTTGGACGGCTGAGGGAATATACAGATTTTTCATGTAATGTATAAATGTATTCAGTTTTGTTTATATATACATATCAGTTGTTGTGAATCTTCTCAAAACCATGTATGCCGATGTAAAACTAGTATCTAATATTAATAAATAGGCTATTGATTATACTTCTGAAATTAAAAAAAATTTCAATCAACTGAAGTATATCACTATGTAAAGGTTGACGCAGATTCGTAATTATATCTGCAAAATCGATATTGTAGAAAAGTTCACGATAAGGTTGAAAACAAATGGTATTTGTTTTGAATGTTCGTTAATGGAAATATATTGTGTAAAACAATTCCTGTAGATTGTCATCTTTTAAGTTAATCTCTTTTCTGTTATTTGATGACTTTATTATTATTAAAAAAGGAGAGAACCTGTTGTGGGAA
>NZ_JADYTF010000114.1 GCF_021530995.1 Bacteroides caecigallinarum | reverse complement strand
CCCTCAGCTTTGCCGCGCCGGCAGAAGAACAGACGGACCTGCCGTGTGCCCAGTTTCACATCGGTCATGGCATAGTGAATATGGTAACGTCTGCTGTACCTTATCTGTCTTGAGGATGAAAGCCTGCTGAGAATGGATCTGGCTGAAAGGTCTCCCCATGAGGTGGAATACTTTGTATTACCCATTTTCGCCATGCCAAGCAGATGAAACTTCTTATGGCAGCTGCATACAAAATCCACAAGCCCGGTATTTGTAAACCAGCTGTCCACCAGCAGATAATCAAAAGGAATCCTGTAGCGGATAGCGGCCTTGACCATCTCTATCAGCTTCTCGCCCTTACCCATGAAGTATTCTTCTTTACGTCCGGCTGCGTGGGAGCCTGCATCGCGTTTACGCTCATAGCGCCTTTTGCGTTGTTCGGCCGTCATCCCCTGTTCCTTGCCTTCCACTTTACCCTTCTCGCCATGAAGGGAAACGTCGAGCATGAACTGGGTGCGACCATCGCTCCAGCACAGCATGAGGGCCTTATACCCGAGAATACACTTCTGATGTATATGAGAGAAAATATAATGGTAGGGCGATTTTAAGTATAGAGGCGTATGATATGCTTGCCCGTAAAAGCAATATATCAAGAAGTTTGAAATCCAATGTGCGTTCCATAACCGAATATAACGGTGTGGACAGTTATATAATGGCCCATTTTATATACAGGTATGATTTTATGCGAGGTAAAAAAAGCAGATGAGGAATGCCATGCTACTTTATGTATGTGAAGTTGTTCTTCTGAAATAAAAATAAAAAACAATTTCGTCGCCATGAAAAAACTTCGTATATTTGCACCCGCTATGGTGAAGTATCTGTTTCTTTTATACATCGCATTGGGGATATACCTGATTTCGGGTGACTATTCCACCGTATATGACAGTCAGGAGTATGAAAATACTTGTGTGGCTGAATGGCAAAATGATACGGTGATAATCAATCATATATTCAGAGGTTTGTCCGAAAAAAAGGAGATTGATAACGAAAGAGTAAATTTATTGTTTCAATTTTGTATCGCAAATAACAATGTTTATAATAGCGGACGTTTCACTTTGTCTTATAAGTTGTTAAAGACTTATTCTAATGCTTTAGGCATAACCCATTTACGGAAAATATTCTTGCCGGAAGAAAAGGTGACATCTTATTTCTCTTTTTTACTCTTCACTCGTTACTCGGACAATTATTATATTTATCAAATCAAACGTATTTTGATTTAGCATAAATTATAAGGTTGGTGGGCCGTTTTTTTTATTCATATATGTTTCCTGAAGATTATTGATACGGGATTATTGTTCCTGCCTGCCGCAATATGAAAATTAAATTCTTTTTTATATGCTAATATCAATTTATTTACATGGATTTTTTACTGGATTTTATCTTTAATATAGATCGACATTTGATTGAAATAGTCCAAACATACCATGCATGGACGTATATTATATTATTTTTAATTATTTTCTGTGAAACAGGTTTGGTCGTTACGCCATTCCTTCCCGGCGATTCATTACTGTTTGTTTCAGGTGCTATAGCCGCTCTTCCCGGTGTGCCGATTGAAATCAATATCTTGGTTTTGGTACTTTTTGTCGCTGCCATTTCTGGTGATTCTTGCAATTATATTATAGGCCATTTTTTTGGAAAAAAGTTGTTTGGCAGGAAAAATTCTGGCATATTCAAACAAGAACATTTGGATAAGACTCACGAGTTTTATAAAAAATATGGAGGTAAGACAATCATCATAGCACGTTTTGTGCCAATCGTTCGTACTTTTGCTCCGTTTGTGGCAGGAATGGGGAAAATGCATTATTATTTTTTCATGATATATAATGTGGCAGGTGGTGTTTTATGGGTTGCGTTATTCTGCTATGCCGGATATTTTTTCGGAGACCTGCCTTTTGTACAAAATAATTTGAAACTTCTTATAGTGGCAATCATTGTTATTTCCATATTGCCTGCCATAGTGGAAGTAGTAAGAACCAAATTGAAATTAAAGAGATAAATTATAAAAACTAATTAATCAAACAGAAATTAAAATACAGTGTATATTTATGAAAAATTCTTTTTTTAGCCGATTTGCGCCGCAGGAACCCAAGTTCTTTCCGATGTTAAAACATTTGTCGGAGATTCTTATTTATTCTTCAAACTTGTTAGTAGAAAGTTTTGAACATAATACACCGGAAAAACGTAGTGAATATTACAAACGTATCAAAGATGTCGAGCGCGAAGGCGATAAACAAACTCATCAAATTTTTGATGAGTTGGGAAAAACATTCATAACGCCTTTCGACCGTGAGGATATTCATGATTTGGCATCAACGGTAGATGACGTGATAGACGGTATAAATAGCTGTGCGAAGCGTATAACTATTTACAATCCCCATCCGATTTCTGACAGTGGTAAGGAACTGAGCAAGTTGCTTCAGCAAGAAGCGATTTATATTGGAAAGGCGATGGATGAACTTGAAACGTTCCGTAAGAAACCGGCCGCATTGCGTGAGTATTGCGAGAAATTACATGATATTGAAAATCAGGCAGATGACGTATATGAGTTGTTCGTAAAGAAATTGTTTGAGGAAGAGAAGGACTGCGTGGAATTAATCAAAATCAAAGAAATAATGCAGGAATTGGAAAAAACCACAGATACTGCCGAGCGTGTTGGGAAAATATTAAGAAATCTTATTGTTAAATATGCATAAAGGCAGGGAAAATACATGGAATTATTAGTTATCATCATAGTATTGGCTTTGATATTCGACTATATCAACGGTTTCCATGATGCGGCCAATTCAATAGCTACCATCGTTTCAACAAAAGTTCTAACTCCTTTTCAGGCTGTAATATGGGCCGCGTTTTTCAATTTTGTGGCTTTCTTCATTGCCAAATACATTATTGGTGGTTTCGGAATAGCCAATACAGTGTCTAAAACGGTTGTAGAGGATTTCATAACTTTGCCTATAATATTGTCCGGTGTCATTGCTGCCATAATATGGAATCTATTCACGTGGTGGAAAGGCATTCCTTCCTCCTCGTCCCATACTCTTATTGGTGGATTTGCAGGGGCTGCCATCATGGCGCATGGTTTTGGGGCTATTCAATTGAGCATAATCTTGAAAATTGTAGCTTTCATCTTTCTGGCTCCTTTTATCGGAATGGTGATAGCCTTTGGTTTTACTTTGTTGGTGTTGTACATATGCAGACGTGCGCATCCTAGTACGGCAGAATTATGGTTTAAGAAATTACAACTTGTTTCTTCTGCCTTGTTCAGTGTAGGTCATGGATTGAACGACTCCCAGAAAGTCATGGGTATCATTGCTGCTGCTTTAATTGCGGCTCATTCGGAAGGCCTTGGCATGGGAATAAACAGCATTAATGACTTGCCTGATTGGGTGGCTTTTGCCTGTTTTACCGCTATTTCTTTGGGTACAATGTCCGGAGGGTGGAAAATTGTAAAGACAATGGGTACACGCATTACAAAAGTGACACCTTTGGAAGGTGTTGTCGCAGAAACTGCAGGAGCCTTTACTTTATATTTGACGGAATTCTTGAAAATACCTGTAAGCACGACCCATACAATCACTGGAGCGATAATTGGCGTCGGGGCTACTAAAAGACTTTCAGCGGTACGTTGGGGAGTGACCAAAAGTTTGATGACTGCTTGGATTTTGACCATTCCTGTCAGTGCCATATTGGCTGCTGCAATATATCAAATAGTTCGTTTTATTTGATTCTTAATAAAAATATTATGCAGACTCCAATATTGATGTTTCTTCAAAGGTACATCAATATTGGAGTTTCTTTATCCGTTTGTGTCTATCCGTGAAGGTTATATTTTTGCTAATCGAAAATGATTTCCGGATTTATATTCTTCAGTATTCCGACCATTTCATTTCTGTTTTCTGGTGCAAGACATGTTTTTTTTCCGTTCTTTTCTTCTACTATGGTGTCATATGGAATATTCAGGGTAAATCTTTTTTTGTCTTTCAATAAGGTGATTTTTTTTATTTCCGCGATTTTGATTGACTTTGATTTGAAATCTTTCACATTGAGTATCCCGTCTGTGATATTACATTCCGTGTTGTATATGCGTATGCATGATGTGAGTGCCATAAAAATGAAACAAGCGATAAATGCTACCAGGTTGTCTATGTTTTTTTCTGATAACAATACCAACACTAAACATAAAGCTATCGCGGTGACTGAATACATCATTGACATCCAAATGCAGCTTTTTGCCTTTTCCGACATTCGTGAATTGAAAGTTTTCATTTTATAAATGGTTTAATATGTTTTTTTAATGCAATAAAACAGTGTTTAAACAGTATTTAAACGGTATTTAAATTCTGTTCAACATTGCAAAAATAGCGAAAGGTAAGCGTAAAGTCAAATTATAATTCAAGTTTTCAGGTTTAGGTTTTGGCAAATTGCGTCATATTTTATCCCGAAATAGATAAAAAACATGATTTATAATCTTTTAGCATTAAAATTGCAGCATTTACGTTTATAAATTGTTTCTTTATATAGACATATAGGTAAAACCAAATCAAATTATATGAAGAAGATTTGTTTTTTTGTGGGTCTGATGATGATAGGCATCGTCCTCCCGATATCGGTTAAAGCTCAGAATTATGACAAAATGTGGAGGGAAGTGGAAACGCTTCAGAAAAAGGATCTCCCTCGTTCCGTAATAGAAAAATCTGAAAATATTTTCTTATTGGCATTGGCTAAGAAGAACATACCCCAGATGATAAAGGCTTTTATGGTATGTTCAGAATATAAGGTGCGGTTGAGTCCTGACAGTATCCAGAAGCGGAAAGACATGCTGAAGAAGTGGGCTGCATCGGAACAGGATGCAGTGGGAAAAGCTGTGCTTAACAGCGTTATGGCTATGAATTATGCAGCGGTATCACCTTCTGAGGTTGATTCTGTCATTTCATGTTTGCAACTGTCTTTGAAGGAAAAGGATCTGTTGGCATCGTATTCAGCAGCTTTATATTATCCTGTGGTTGTTTCTAAAGAATTGAGCAAGGAATATTTTGATGACAATATGTATGATTTCCTGGCCCGTCAGGCTGTACGTACACTGTTGTCACTTCCGGCTAGGGGATATGAACAGAAAATCCACAATGAGATACTAGGCGTTTATGATTCGCTGATAGATTTATATTCTTCTGCTGAAAGTCCTTATCGTGACAGAGAGGCTGAAGCGCTGACACGTGAGGCGCGTCTTGTTTATCTTTCTGACAATTGTGTTTATTCGAAGGATAAACTTTCTCCGGATGAGGCTGTGAAAATGTTCGAGAGTCTTGCATCTGAATATAAGGATGTTGAAGTCTATTGTGATATTATGCTGAAGCTTGCAAATAAGTATAGTTCTCAGGGAAAAAAGGTTGAGGCTATGTCTGAATTGAAAAAAGCTCTTGCTCTATATCCAAATACGGAATGGACTGGCGAACTGAATAATATGATTAAGGAGATAGAGTCTCCGAGCCTGGAGATACGTATCCCGTTTGTATATCCCGGATATCGGTCGGATATAGAAGTTTCATACAGAAACCTGACCAGCGTGACGATAGAGGCTTACAGGCTCAGCGTGTCGCCGGTATCGGAAAGACTGCGTGACAGAAAAAACTATGAGCAGTTGATAAGGAAACATGGTGACCGTGTGGCTGTGAATAACTTCACTCTTCCGGCAACTGCTGATTATAAATCAAGAACAACCAGATTGAAGTATAAATTGCCTGAAGACGGTATATATATGATGAAGCTCTTCTCAAAGCAGAAGCCAGAGGCAGTCTGCTATGAGGTGGTATATGTATCTCCTTATCAGTGTATTGTAATTCCATTGCCGGGCGACAGAAAAGAACTTGTTGCCGTCGATCGTATGACTGGTCATCCGGTTTCCGGAGCGGAGATACTTTCATACGCACTGAACGATGGTAAATACGAACTGAAGAATGTTTATCCCACTGATGAAAAAGGCTGCGTAGTGGTAAGTACCGCCAAGGATAAACTTGAATATTTCAGTGTCCGTACCTCCGGTAATGATTTTATGAATATCTCAAATTTCTATTCCGGAGAGCATTTCCTGAACACAAACGAAGAAGCGAGAAGGCAGACAACCATATTCACGGACCGCTCGATTTATCGTCCGGGACAGATGGTATATGTGTCAGGAGTTAAATATGTCCAAAAAGGTGATTCCGTTTCTGTACTTAAGGGGGAAGAAGTGACTGTAAGTCTGACCGATACCAATGGTAAGGAGGTGGAGAAGAAAAAGGTAGTCACTGACGATTTTGGAGTTTACAGTGCGGAGTTTGTACTTAAACAGAATGTTTTGCCGGGATACTTCGGTGTGAAGGTCGATAATGCATATAGCGGTATAAGGGTGGAAGAGTATAAGCGTCCTACTTTCGATGTGGTTTTCGAGAAAAACAGCAGTGAATATTCGCTTGGCGATTCGGTACATACTGAGGCCAGGGCTGCATCATTTGCCGGTGCTCCTCTGCGCATGGCAAAGGTGGAATATAGGGTAGTCCGTATGGAAAATATTTGGTGGAGATATAACGGTACTGAAACGGAAATTTCCACTGGCGAAACAATGACTGATGCCGACGGCAAGTTCCATATAGATTTCTGCCTTGATAAGCCTGACGGCGATTTGCAGACTGCGGATAATGCGTATTACAGATTTAATGTAAAGGCCACGGTAACAAGCCTTTCCGGTGAAACTCAGGTAGGGGAGTATTCCGTATCTGTAGGTGATAAATCTCTCGATTTGAGTATTTCTGATTTGCCTTCCAAAGTGGCAAAAGAAAGAATAGGCAAGATCCGTTTTGACGCTTTCAATTGCGAAAGGATGCCGGTAGAAACAACTGTCAGATATTCTGTTTTCAAGCTTGATGAAGAAGGCAAGATAGCGGGTAAGGCTGTGTTCAGTGGTGAGGAAAAGGCTCAGAATTCATTTGTGCCTTACTCATTCAATTCTCTTTCTTCAGGGAAATACCGCATAAGGATTTCCGCTTCAGACTCCAAGGGACGTGATGTGTCAAAGACTCAGGATTTCGTCCTGTTCTCCCTTGCAGACAGTATTCCTCCTTACCGGACTGTGGAGTGGTTCTATCAGGACGGCAATTCGTTTGATGAAGGTAAGTCTGTCGATTTCTATATAGGCAGCTCCGAGAGTGATGTCTATATGATGCTTGATGTGTTTACGGCTGGAAAAAGACTTGAAAGCCGTAGGATAACATTCTCTAATTCAATACAGAAGTTCAGCTACAGATATAAGGAAGAATATGGTGACGGTATAACTGTATGTTTCTCTTTTATGCGTCAGGGAGTATTGTATAAGAAGGTGGTAAGTCTTGTGAAGCCTGAACCTGAGAAGAAACTCAACGTATCATGGGAAACATTCAGAGACAAGCTTGTTCCCGGACAGAAGGAGGAATGGAAACTCACTGTAAGGAATAAAGACGGGGAGCCTGTCTGTGCTTCTATGTTGGCGTCTGCATACGATGCTTCGCTTGACGAACTTTATTCGCACGGTTGGCATTTCGGATTGTATTTTGGAAGAAAGATACCGCGTGTATTGATGCAGAGTCTGCATGTGTATGACAATCCTTATATGCGTGTGGCATACGCTTATGTAAACGGCAGCAATGGAATCGATCTTATCTATGGTGACGGATTTACACAGTTTATACCTTTCTCATGGGGATATTATGCTTCGCGCGGAATGATTATAGCCAAGGCACCGTCAAATAATATATTCCAGGCAAAAGAAGCTTCATTTGATATGGCTGGACAGAGTTATAACAGGAAAGCATCAGTGGAGGAAGCGGATATGAATCTGCCTGTTGAAGATGCCGTAGAGGCAACTGACGGAAATGTGTCTCATGCCCTTCGTGAGAATTTCTCTGAGACCGCTTTCTACTACCCGCGTCTGCGTACAGATTCTGCCGGAACAGTGACTATGTCGTTCGTAATGCCTGATGCATTGACCGAATGGACTTTCAATGGTTTTGTACATACTCAGAATATGGATTACGGATTTGTAAAGGCGTCGTTTACCACTTCCAAGCCATTTATGGTGCAGCCTAATATGCCTCGCTTTGTCAGGGTAGGTGATGAATCGTCCATTTCATCATCTCTCATCAATATGTCTGATGAGGATATCAACGGAAAAGTCACTATGACTCTTTCCAATCCGCTCAACGGACAGGTGGTTTATACCAAGACAGATGCTTTCAGTGTACGTGAAGGGGAGACAGAAGTCGTGACATTTAACTATAAGGTTTCCGAAGGTGTGGATGTTCTGGTTTGTACTGTCATGGCTGAGGCTGGCGAGTTCAGCGACGGCGAGCGTCATTACCTTCCTGTATTGTCTGACAAACAGATAATTGTAGAGAATATTCCTGTTCAGTTGAGAGGCGATGAAACCAAAACAGTTTCTACAGATGGCTTGTTCAACGGTGGAAGCAATACTGCTACAAACAGGAAACTGACCATAGAAATGACTGCAAATCCGCAGTGGTATGTCATTCAGGCTTTGCCTGTGCTTGGCACACCTTCGTCTGATGATGCAATGTCGTGGGCTACGGCTCTTTATACCAATTCATTGTCTTTGCATATTGTGAAATCCAATCCTAAAATCAGGCAAGTGTTCGATTCGTGGATGGCACAGGGAAAAGATGAAAAGGATTTATGGTCGGAACTGTCAAAGAATGAACAACTTAAAAATATCATCATCGAAGAAACCCCATGGTTGGCTGATGCTGAAGATGACGCTTCGAAAAAACAGCGTATTGCAATGCTTTTCGATGTAAACGCAATGAGCGACAGACTCTCCACGGCTGTTGCCAGTCTTGCCAAGTTACAGCTGGCTGACGGTTCGTGGCCATGGTTCAAGGGTATGACTTCAAGTACTTACATCACTCTTCGGATAATGGAATCTTTGGCCAGACTCAAGGCTTTGGGAGTATCATTCAATTATCAGATGAACGATATGTATAAGAAAGCCCTTGGATATCTGGCTTCTGAAGCTGCCGGGTGTCATGACAGTATTCTTGAAAACAAGGACGCTTACGTGCCTCAGAATATGATTATGAGCTATCTGTATATATGTGCCATTGACGATGAAGCGGCATCTTCTGCAGATGCTAAGGTGAACGATTATTTCATTGACTATTTTGTAGGAAAGTCTGCATCGCTCGACATAAATGAAAAATCGGTATTGGCTACCATTATGGACGCGGCAGGAAAGAAAGACGAGGCGGAAGTCCTTCTACAGTCTGTTATGGAATATATGGTAAGCAATGATGAGATGGGTTCATATTTTGATACATATAAGGCCGGATATTCTTCGTTCGATTACAGAATACCTGTTCACGTGTCTGCAATGGAAGCCATCATGCGTTTGGGAGATAATAAAGAAACTTTGCTTGACGATATGCGTCTGTGGTTGCTGAAGCAGAAACAGGTACAGGTTTGGGATACTCCGGTTGCATCTGTAAATGCCATTTATGCGTTTCTGGCAGGTGGAAGTGATGTGCTTGATTCAGGCTCTGCTATTACAGCGGAGGTTGCGGATAAAACTTATACCACACCGGATGACGCTATAGGACATGTTTCGGTTTCATTGCAGGATTCTGATATCAGGAAAACAGAGAATATTGAATTCTCAAGAAAAGGTACAGGTGCCGGATGGGCTTCTGTCTGTTCACAATGTCTTGAAAGTATCGACAAAGTGAAATCCTACAATGGTGAAGGTCTGAGGATAGAACGCAAGTATATATGCGATGGAAAAGAAGTTTCATCGTCTTCCGTTTTGTCTGTGGGCGATAAGGTGACGGTATGCATAACCGTAAGTGCAGACCGTGATATGGATTTTGTACGGATAAAGGACGATAAACCTTCATGTCTTGAGGTTGCGTCCCAACTCTCTTCTTATTCTTGGGCAGAAGGGCTTTCATTTTATCGCGTAAATAAAGATGCGTCTGTAGAATTTTTCATTGACCGGATGCGCAAAGGTTCCTATACTATACGTTATGACGCATACGTGGCACGTTCAGGAAAATATGTTTCAGGTCCGGTATCTGTCATATCAGTTTATGCGCCGCAATTCGGTTCGCATGGGGATTCCTCAATTATTACGATAAAATAATTTTACCTCCACACGCTCGTGTCAAGCTCTCGACACGGCCGTGCGGAGATCTCCACACGTTCGTGTCGAGTACTCCACACGGCCGTGTGGAGAAGATAATGTTATGACGCATGAGGGTACTTTTCAAGAAGATATAATATCTTAATGAGATTTTTCATATATTGTTACCTTTATATAATATATATAATGTGTGAAAAATCTTTACATTAGCTTCTTCGAAACACTTATGTAAAAAAATTCGTTTCATTTTTCATTGATTAACAGTAAGTTATGTTTTTCAGCATAATTTTTTGAAAAAAAGTTGTGCAAATTATTGCAGGAAAGAAAAAAGTGCGTACCTTTGCATCCGCTTTCGAGAGGGAAGGCGGTTAAGTTGAAATGTTGAGAAGGTAGTAGAGTTGTTGTAAGGTTCTTGAGTATCTTACCTTGTTAGTATACAAGGAAGCGAGAAATAGTCCTTCGGTTTTTGGCTTCGAAATTTTTTTCGAAAAAATATTCGAAAAAAAATTGGTGGTTAAAAATAAATCGCTTACCTTTGCAAATGCTTTCGCTTCCAAAACGAAAGAAAGTTCTTTGAAAGATTTTAAATAAACAAACAGAATGTAGTACAAGCGTCACATATAAATAATGTGTGATGAAAAAAAAGAATAAACCGTCAATTATATAATAAAGATACGGTATCCTGAACAGAGACAAAACGCATCCTTAACGGGATGTACAAGATATTTTACAATGAAGAGTTTGATCCTGGCTCAGGATGAACGCTAGCTACAGGCTTAACACATGCAAGTCGAGGGGCAGCGGGATTGAAGCTTGCTTCAATTGCCGGCGACCGGCGCACGGGTG
>NZ_JADYTF010000113.1 GCF_021530995.1 Bacteroides caecigallinarum | reverse complement strand
TGTATGCGGTGAAAGTCGCACGTACAGTTCTTAATGGGGAAAGCGGCAGCAATGCCGCCGACCTACATAACTAGAGAACATGGAAACAGAGGAACTCATAGAACACATACTCAGACAGAAGCATCTTGAAGAGATGATGAACAGGCCTGAAAAGGAGCATACACCCCTTGAAGGTATGGATAATGAGCAGATAAAGAGGTTCGCCCTGTTCCTGTTTGAGGAGAATCAGAACAAGAGCAAGCAGCTTGATGAAATGATAGCACGACTTGATGAAATAGGAAAAGACCTGAAGGAAGCCAACCGTAAGATTGATTCCCTTACAGATGCCCTGCTTAAGGCAAACAGCAAGGCAGAGAAGGCTGCCATTGAATGCAAGCTCCGCGACAAGGAATACAAAAAGCTTGAGAAAAAGCATAACGCCCTTGTCGAGCGTCTTTCACTTATGAATAACCAGACTTACGCTTCATCCAAAAGCCTTAAAGGCATTGACCGCAAAAAGGTCGTAAAAGGAAAGCATGACGACAAGGATGACTTTGACGGAACTCCCACTGCTCCGGCTGGTGAAGTTCCACAGTCAGACTCTGCCGCATCATGCGACGCGCAGGATACTCCGGCCACTCCTCATTCCAAGGAAAGACCGTATAGAAAAGGGATGAGATACAACAAGAACTGTGTAGGTACCCCGATAATACACAAGTCCGATTATACAATGCTTCCTGAGGGGTCTGTAGTGATATCATCAAGCTATCGTAAAATAAGAAATATCGTGAGCCATATTGAGGAACATCACTTTGAAGTGCTTAAGGTAAAGCATGCCGACGGCAGGATTGAAAGCATGTTCCTTCCCATGAAAGATGACGCCCGGGCTGACATCTACAATGAGATTGTACCGGGTACAAGCATTACGGCAAACATGCTCTCGTATCTTATGTTCAACCGCTTCCAGATGTCAACACCGGCATACAGGGAAGCTAAAAACCGTCTGTCGGATATGGACTGGAACACTTCTGTGCAGAACCTGCTGAACTGGGCCGACAAAGGTGCCATGCAGCTGAACAAGCTGATACCTGCCCTCAAGAAAATTGCCCTTCAGGACGGTGCGAACGTGAATGTGGACGAGACATGGCTTCGTTACCACGCTTACAATAAGAAACGCAAGACCTATATGTGGTGTCTGGTAAACAGAAAAGCCCGTATTGTCATCTTCTTTTATGAGGACACAACGGACGATGAAGGTTTGCAGAAACATGGAGGAAGGAGCAGAAATGTGTTGAAGGAGTTCCTTGGTGATGCAAAAATCAAATCACTGCAGAGTGACGGTTATAACGTATATATGTATCTTGACAACGAACTTATGGATATAGATCATCTCTGCTGTCTGGCTCATGCAAGGGCAAAGTTCAAGTATGCCTTCGACCAGGGAAGCCCGCAGGCAAGAATCTTCCTTGAGCAGATAGCAAAGCTATACGGCATGGAAGATACTTATCGCCGGGAAAAACTTACTGCAGACGAGATTTACCGCAGAAGGAACAGTAAGGAAACGACGGAAATCATCGATAGGATAAGGACAGAGCTTTATGATCTGCTTGCAAATCCGGATGAGAACCGAAGCGAACTTATGAGCAAGGCCCTTAACTATTTGAAGAACTTCTGGAATCAGATCTTCGCCTACAGAAATGACGGAGAATACTCAATAGACAATATGGCGGCGGAAAGAGCGATAAGACCAATCACTGTCCAACGAAAGAACAGTCTGTTCTTCGGAAGCGTGAAAGGAATACAGAACTCCGCAATCTATAATACCTTTATAGAAACCTGCAAACAGGTAGGTGTCTCCTTCAGGGATTACTTCTGCAGGCTGCTCAGAGAATTAAAAAAGGGAAGAACGGATTACGAAAACCTGCTTCCCATGACAATATGCAAATAATAATCGTTAAATTTGTGAACTCTTTTTTAGACGGGTGCCTGCTGGCACCCGTCTAAAAGGGGCTACCCTAAAATTGGAAACTTACGAACAGCATCCGCACTCATATACATATTGAGGTTAATGATTGTACATTACAGTTCCTTATACATATTCTTTTTACGTATAAAAATGCTGTAAATATCTGATTTCTTGTGACAGTGCCTCATGTATAACTCTTTTACAAAACTAACAAATAGATTTACAATTGAGACATATTTTAAATAGTAAAAAGTCACGAAGTCGGATGAGTACTTATTTGCTGCTGAACCTGATTGTAATTGATATAATTTCATTTAAGAAGAAAGTCTAAATATAGTATCTGAAACTTTGCAGATGACCATATTTAGACTTTTATTTATTTGCTCTTATATACAGAAATGACAGGCCTGAACTTATGCACCTGATTTTTCGGTGTCTCCTGAATAGTACCTGACTGCATGGAGTAAAGCCATGCTTTATTCTCCTTCTGGCCTTCCACTTCAGTAGATGACCATAACCAGCATTCACCCGGATTCAGATTAATCGGAGTTCCACCGACTTCAGTTATACATTCATTAATCTGGTGCCGGACAGAAAACAGAAATGAGAGTTGCCGGACAGAAGGAATATAAGCCGATTGCCCATAACTCCACAAATCAAAAGTTCTGATAGCCATCGGTGACTTGACTTCATCATTATTAAACAAAGAATAAGTGTTCTTGTTTCCGTCTTCTTCGGTCAATGATGCAGAAGTACCCTGGTCAATCCCAAGACTGTCGGCAAAAGCCAGTGGTTCCATATCATGAATGTAAACTGCATAACCAAGATTGTCAGCATCAGGACTTCGGTTTACATGGAAAACTATGCCAACAGCTTCTTTGTCAAATTGCTTGAATTTGTCCATGGACAATATATTTCCGTCCGAACAAACCACATTGCCAACCTGAAGGGAAGATAACAGTTCGGTGACATCTTCATGTTCACAATGACAGGAAGTGAGCAACAGCCCACTCCATGCTGCCAGAATCGGTAATAAAAATCTTTTCAGCTTCATAACAGTGGGATTTCAAATGACCTGATTACACATTGCGCTTCCTTATCCATAATAAACCAGTATTCAGAGCGGTACGGTTGACCGTCAGAATCAGTGGCTTCATACTCTATCTTTACCTTCCAACCGCTGAACGGCTTACGTTCCTGACTTGTTTTATCACCTACAGGTTTCAGCTCGCCGGAAATCATCAGAGAGCGGAGTGCCGTCATGGCATCCATCTGACGTTTCATCTGTCCAGACATCATGTGACTTTCCGTATCCGGATTATCAAAATCCGTATCCTCCATAAACCTGCGGCTGATTTTCATCATGGCCACAGAAAGAGCCATCTTCTCCTTCATGGTAACATACTCACGGCCAAAGACAGAATCCGGTTTGCTGATACCTACAATCTTTACGGATTCCGGATTGTCCACCGAAGCCATCAGTGCCTTTTGGGCCATATCTTGTGCCTTATTCCCGCTGTTACCGGAACAGCCGGTTCCCATTCCGAGCAGAACTGCCACTGCAGGCAGTATCAGAAGTTTCTTTCCCTGTTTCATATCTTTACGATTTGAAGTTTGTCCGGAGCAAGACCGAGGCGTTTGCGGTAAATGGAACCGTCCTCCCGGTACATCTCCAGTTCGGATGAAGTAATGTTCTTTTCACAAAGTTCCTTCGCCTCTTCCAGTGTCAGCTGATGGCCGCCTATATTCCTCCAGATGGCAAATGAACACGGTGCTTCCTGATTGCTGTAGTTGGAACAGTTGAAAGCCCTTGTTCCCACACGCATCTCGCCGCCGCAGTGCGGACACCTGCCGATAACAGACTGCATATTTACTGCACCGTCATCAGCAAGTTCCAGCACTGTCGGGAAAGTCTTTCCTTCCTTGGTGGAAAAGCCGTCCAGAAGGATACGGCGTTTCTCCAGAAACTCGGCAATCTCCCCGTCATTCATTTTCCGGTTGCCGATGATGGCATTGATGTTGAGCACACAAGAAGGATGCTCACCTGTGTTGTTTTCGCAGCGATACCCCTTACAGGTCTTCACCACGTTGCCGCCGCAGAACGGACAGCGTCCTATAATCTTCTTTTCTGAATCCATATTCCTGATAAATTACAATGTTTGAATTAATTGAATGAGAACCCCCGGTTCCAGTCCGCAACGATTCCTCCTATGATGTTCTTGCCGGACATCACGTTTGCCCATCCTTCCGGGTCAAGAGAGAACCAGAGGTCGTTCCATGAGAGTGTGCGTACCTGCCATGCCAGGATAAAGAGGTCGGTATTGACAGCCTCCAGCCTGGTCAGTACCTCGTTTGCTATGTAGTACCGCTCGGAAGAACTGAGCAGGTTTACCTTGTGCTTCTCCTTGCCTCCGTCAGAACCGCCTGTATCATAACTTCCGGAAGTCACCAGCTGCTTCATGAACGGATAAAGCGCAGCCATCTGGGTTGCGGCATCAGCCAGCTCGTCCGAGACGATTGCAGCAATGGCCGTACCCTTCAGGTTACTGCCGACCGATTTGAGCAGCAGGCTGCAGTTCTGGGGTATCTCCGTGGCCACCAGTTCCCCGGCACGCTTAATCTGATAGAGATTCTGCATGGCTCCCTGTGCATTGGAAAGATATTCCAGCATCTTGTCCTCCACACTGTGTACCCTGTCGAGTGCAACCGTTACGGCAGTCTCGGCAGCAATGATTTTCTCGTGTGCCTTCTGACGTTTGTTGTAGATGTTTTTAAGAGTGGAAGTCTGTGCAAAGACAGCACCCGTCAGTGTCGGGTCTGTCTGTTGTGCAAAAGTGTCCGTACCTTTCAGCAGAAAAACTGCAAGGGCTGCCACTACCGTTGTTCTTAACTTGATTCTGTTCATATCATTCAGATTTTACGTCCTTTATTCCTTTGTTCGCTCAGATTCTGTTCACGTTCCTCTTTGTGTGGTGAAATCACCGGCTCCATCGGCCTGTTCAGCAGACAGTCGTTCCAGTCCTTGAAAGCCTTTGGAGGAAGCCACTGTCCCATACGGTACCGGATGTTCAGCTGCCTGGCAATCTGGGCCGGTAGGGGACGCTCCATGTCAGGCTCGAATACCTTTCCCTTCGCTTCAATACGGATGCCGCCGTCAGTCCTGCTTATCTTCATCTGAATACCTTCCTGCAGGGCCATCATGCGCAGTCCGTATATCCTCCCGGCCAGGTCGTTGTCAAAACAGTCGAAGGCACGTGCATTGGGAAAACGCTCCATGACTCCGGTTATCTGCCTGTCGGAAAATGTGCCGCCCAGTGAAACCAGAGCCGCACCGTCCCCAATCTGTATCCGGTTCATCTGGTAGAAGGCCATGGCATCAAATGCCGATTCACAGAAAAACACGCTTCTTACATTGTCCGGACTGATACCCGAAGGAACAGCCACCCATGCAGATGATGAAGAATCCGTACCTGCAGCCTTGGACTTGTAGCCGCCGTGTCCCCTGATTTCATACCCCCTGATTTCATTTCCCTTTCCGTCAGTATATGGGAATCCGATATTGTAGCCTTCAAACTTCCCGTTGTTCCTGTCCCTTATAAGGGAAATAAAGGACGAAAGAGCCGTTACGGTCGCTTTGGACAGTCCACGCCGGAAAAACAGTCCCGGTATTTTCCCGGTGTCAACCGGCTTCACCTCATATCTGGAAGGTTCAAACATGCCTGATGATTTTCCTGCCGATTTAACATACTCCCTGTCCTCCCTGTATTCAGGTTCAGGCATGTTGGCAAAACGTGCCATGACCTTGGCTATCTTCTGCCACTCATCCTTTCCTGATACCGTAAAGGAAGAAAGATTCTCACGGATGAGTGTCACCACATCTCCCTTGGAACCGTCACGCCGGAAAAAGGTCTGTGCCGCCTTGTCGTTCGGATGGCTGACAATCAGCGTATCCCTCCTGTTACCGCCTTCACCGAGTACCAGCTCGATGTAGCGTCCGACACCGGCCTTCCTGTCCAGACGGTATCCAAGGGCATATGCAATGTCATCAATTCCCACACGGGACTTCATTTCCCTGAAATTAACCTTGTAGTCACTCATGCTTTCCGATTTAAGATGTTATACTGAATTTCATATACCAAGTCCTGTACCGGCATTCCGGTTCCTGCCTATCATGGTAATCTCCGGTTCGTATGTCTTCCGTGCCGTCATGTTCAGGAAAGCCTCCTTGTCCTTCCAGTCCGTAAGCTGGAAGAATGTCCTGGCCGTTTCCCTGGAAACCTTCTTCAGACCCAGCTCCACACCGTCGTATGACGCACGGATGGCATAGTCTCCGGAACGGGTCTTGACAATGGCCGCATTTTTGAAAGGCATCTCCTCGTCCGCACTGACAGGAGTGAACGGGTCATTCTTTGCCAGATAAGGCTGCTCACCGAGAGCCAGACGCTGTTTGTCCACATGGTCAAGAATCAGGTCGGAAGCCCTATTCACGTCAGCCATGACCGATACTATAAACTTCGGTTCCTGTTTCAGTACACCAATCCACGAGTCCAGATAGGCAGCCGAGTTGTCCGTTATCCTGGAATCAAAGCCCATGGAATGGCTGATCATGGCAGCCGTAAGTTCCGCCACCAGCTCCTCCTTGGCATATTTCGGGTCACCGAACCTGCCGCCCATCTCCCTGTTCAGACGTTCCGGTGTCATGGTGGAGTGAGTCATTTCATGCAGCATGGTGGAATAATACTCCATTCCGCCACGGTAGGTTTCTTCCGGAGAATCACCGATATTGAACTGCGCCTTCATGGGCAGCACCACAATATCCTTTGAGGGAGAATAATAGGCACCGTTCTCACGCTTGTCGGCACGTATCGGACATAGCCACTGCTGCGTCTCCACCATACGGTCGAGTGCGGCATGGGTGTACATACCTTCCGTATCCCGAAGTTCCGGAACCTTGAATCTGTCCATGAGCTTCTGCATCCTCTCCGGCTGCACTTCTGCCAGATTGGTCTGTGCCACATTGTACACCGGGAATGACTTGATGAAAGGAATGACATCCATATCCTTCTTCTCTTCCTTGCTCATTGCACGGTATTCCTCCGTGCTTATCCTCTTGCCATGACTGTCCTTTATCATCATATCCCAGTACACCACCGGGAAGGCCTTTTCACCCTTCAGGACATGAGCCTTCAGGTTATGCGCCTGCTTGAAGGTCAGATATACCGGAAGCTGGTAGTTCATGGCTGCAGTATGCATCTGAAGAAAGAAGGAATTGGAACCGGAATAGTTTCTGCCACCCACATTCTGCGGCAGTCCGGCATAACCTGATGCGCCGCCAATCCATCCCTGTTTCCATCCGGTATCCTTCATATGCTGCATACGCTCAATCATCATTGCAGCGAAGCGGTCTATGGCCGCCTGCCCGCTGTTTCCCTGAGATTCAGTTCCAGATGCCATAGCTGTCGTCATCCATTACCTGACGGTCCATCTGCCTGATGTCCGTCTGTTCCACATAGAACTCGGCCGATTCATCCGAAGGGTCAGTACCGTGTGACCGGCACCACTCCAGATAATCTTCTGCATTCTCACTGTCCATAACAAAGCGGAGGAAACCTATCTTGCCCTCCTGCAGAAGCTCCACAAGCTCCTCATGATTCATTTTAGCTGACATATAACTTGTATTTTAGTTTTCTGATTATGTTACATTTTCATAGAAGCCGATTTCTCCACCTTTGCCGTATTGGTTGCAACCATACCGGTTATTTCCGTATTCAGATACTTGGCCGCAATCTGTTCCCTTGTGGCCGTCTTGGTCTTGAAAAGAGAATATCCGTCATCGAAGGAGATTTCATGCCGGGAAGTCTGTCCCTTTTCTCCAAGGTCAACCGAAACCTTCCATTTGTTGTCGTTCCTGTCCTTGGCCACACGCACACCCTTGGGGTCAACACCTTCAGGAAGCTGATACTTCTCGTATGCGGATTTCAGATGCAGACGTTCCCCGAAGTTCTTCTCAATAAGCTGGTTTGGAGTGGCCACTCTGTCAAAGTAGGCATTAAGGTCCTGGCGTGAAGCCACGGCAGACATGTTCGTATCCCCAACCTGAACATAGAACTTGTATTTCCCAAAGTCAGGACGCTGCTCGTCCTTCTCTTTATAGACATTGAACTTATTAACGGTTATAGAGCCGTCCGGTCCTGCAATCTCCATTGGCATACGGAAGGCTTCCTCAGATACTTTCGGCATCAGTTTTGTCGGATAGTAGCGTTCCATCAGTTGCGGTACCGTCATTTCCTTGTTCTGATAGGCAGCAAGGTCGGCTGCATCCATCTTCTGCGGCTTGAGCTGCTGTCCGTCAATCTTTGCGGTAAAGTACCATTCGGCAGGATTGGTGGTACTCTGGTAGGCATGGCCATGAGTTACCTTTTCACCGTTGGCTGTCACCATCTGCGGCTCACGGGGCTTGCGTTCCTGGGCTGTCTCCGTTTTCTGTTCGTTCTTCTTTTCGGTCTTTACTTCATTATCCGTCCCGGTATCAGCTTTGGTTTCAGCTTTGGCCTTCGACTTCTTTTCCCTTGCAGGTTTTACATCAACAGTGTTCTCCACTGTTTTGTCAGGAGCTTCCTGCACACCCTGTTCCTTTTTCTTCTTTCCCATATCTGTATTGTTTTGAATGGTTCTGTCATTATTCTCAGCCTTGTCCTGTCCGGCCTTCTTCTTCAAAGGACTGTCCAGTGCATCACAGATTGCAACCCTTATTCCGGAACGTATCAGTCTGGGCAGATAAACGTCAAGTACCGATTGTGGGAATGATGCAACCTTTATTGGTCTCTTGTAGTCAGGCAGCATCCTGTCTGTAATCTCGATGGCAAGCACTGCGGCAGCCTTGACGGCATCCTGCTTATAGAGTTCATAGAAACTGTTCCGTCTGAACAGCAGCATGGCATCCGGATGCTTCTTCTTCAGTTCGTTGAACTGCCGTATGATACCGTTATCATTATCTGAATCTGTCTTTTTGGCCATAGGAATCGAGTATTAGAGTTTAAGGCTGTTTGCTTTTGTTTCCTTCCGGGATGGAGAGAGTGAAATGGCACGCTCAACGGACTGTCTGTCCACCACCTTCTGATATTCCCAACGGTTCTTGTCAGTCATGACAAGGCCGAGGTATTCAGGATGAATCTCGTCATATCGGAGTTTCTGCTGTCTTTCCCATTCTTTCATGTCCCCCTTGATAAGCCTGAATCCCTGTTGCTCTTTCAGGTCAATGCCGACTGAAACCTTTTCGCCGCCCACATTCAGCTCAACAGGTTTTCCCTCCCGTACCTGCTGCTTCTGCTGCATACCCAGTTCAATGTCGTTTACCTTCTCCATGTCCTTCAGACGCTGCTCCAGCTTTATGTCAGTGGCACGCTTGTGAATGACGGATTTCGTTTCCGGATCAAGCTGGAGATACTGCTGAGTCTTTTCACCGTTTACGTTGACAGCCTTCTGTATTACCTCACCTCTGGCCAGACGTTCAGCCTCCTGCTGAGTGAGGTTGAGAACCTTGTTTCGTTCCCGGTCCAGTTCGGCACGTACCGGATAGGCAATAAGAGCCGGAGCACCGTTCTTGTCTGTAGTCATCTGAAGCTTCATCGGCATGGTGATGATGCTGCCGTTCCTTGCGTTGATGGATACCTGCATGATGGGAGTCACTTCACCTGCCATCAGCTTCTCCTTCACTTCCATGGGTAAGCTGTCCGCCTTTTCACGGTCGATACCCAGTATTGCCAGTTTTTCGTATGGCAACAAATCGGACTGATTTCTGTTGTGCATTTCCATATTACTGTAATTAAGCTGTTATATTTGCGGTTCTAACCGCCTGAATGCCACAAATGTATTCACGGCAATCTCCTGAAAAAGAAATGCACAACACTATTCTGATTTCACTGCTGTTAATGCTGCTACCGGTAAGCGTATCGGCACAGTTCTATACGATAACCAGAGATTCGGAACTTCTGCCAACAGAAAGACAAAAAGAGGCCTATAAGCATGTAGAAAAGGATGTTACAAAAGGGGAAAAGAATAAGATGATGGCAAAGGATACCCTGACTATAAGATCAAACAATCATAATGAATCAGAAGAAAATAGCCGGAATAGTGACAGAAAAGCATCCCTGAAAACAGAAGTGCAAAATACTGCAAAGGAAAAAAATCAAGCAGAAAACAATCTTCCTGAACTTACTATCCCCAATCTTTATAAAGAAATCATAAGAAACGGAATCCTATATCCCAAAATAGTATTGGCCCAAGCTATTCTGGAGACAGGATGGTTCCGTTCATCAGTATGCCGGAACAAGCACAATCTTTTCGGATTGACCAATCCCCGTACAGGGAAATACTATGAATTCAATCATTGGACAGAAAGTGTCCGGACTTATTATACTAAAGTGCAATATAAATACAAAGGTGGAAATTATCTGCTTTGGCTTGATAAGATTGGGTATGCGGAAGATCCGAAATATATTATAGCAGTAGAAAATGTTATGAGAGGATTATAAAAAAGGTCATAAATCTATGTTTCTGATCAAATTTATTTGTTTTTTCTATATCTATACCTAAATTTGGCATAAGTACTTATGCAATTTTGTGGCATAAAACAAAATGATATGGAAAAAACATTGATACAGTTAATTAAGGCAGTAGCTTCAAAGCTCCATAACAGTAAACTTAAACGATTGGGCGGTAAAGAAATGGTATTGTCTCTGAATTGTCTTAAAGAACTTTTAGGTTTAGACAATACAGAAGAAGCAATTATTTTTACAGCTTTATTCGATCGTAGCTGCAGTGGAAGAAGTTGTGATATTGATGATATTGCATCATACTTTGATTGTACTCAGTTGGATATCATGGAGTATGTCCCGGTTATTAAATCATTATTGAAAAAAGGTTTTATAGTTCAGACAAACCTGAGTGAGTACCGTATAGCACGCCAGGATTATATGGTTACCAATTAAGTAAGTGATCTAAAATATTTTTATATTCAGCATAAATTATTAATATTGTCTCATGATATTTTAGAAATTGAATCATGAAACATATAAAAGTGCTTGAATTGAGTGAGGCTGATCGCCTCAAA
>NZ_JADYTF010000112.1 GCF_021530995.1 Bacteroides caecigallinarum | reverse complement strand
CATTCCGAACAGAGAAGTTAAGCTTCGTCACGCCGATGGTACTGCTAATTGTGGGAGAGTAGGTAGTCGCCGTTTTAGAGAGAAAGATCCCCGAGGTAGAGATACTTCGGGGATTTTCGCGTTTATATACTTTCTATTTTAGAAATACATTTAATCAGATACTTTTCTTTCTGCTACAATTTTTCTAGCATAAACTTCTTCTTCCTTATTAACCATTACCAGAACAGCTCCGCCCATTCCAGAGTATGGAGATGTAACAGCTGATAATGTTTCATCTTTAATCATTGCCTGAACTCCTTCCGATTCCAGTAGCCCTTTTACTAATTCGGCTTCCCAAAGGTTACCTTTGAAAACCTCTACTAATGCTTCATAATTGATATCTGCCATAGTCATTGTTTTTTAAAGGTTAGTAATATTCGGGTTAATTATCTCTGTCATATTCCCAAAGTTAGTTTTTTTTCTTCTCAAATGCAAGAAAATAGTGTGAAACATTATATAGGATGATATAATTCTGATAATATCAAAGTTTTTCGGATTTGAATGAACATATTTCGAATTTTAATGATATTTTTGCGAAAAATGGATTGAAAAACAGTAAATTATGGAACTATATGAAACTTTTCAGGCTGTAAAGTTGGCTTCGCGTAAGTTGGCTATGCTGGATGTGAATTTAATTAATGAAATCCTAGTAGCAGTTGCCGATGCTGCTATTGATGGGAAAAATGCCATTTTAGAGGCTAATTTAAGAGATTTATATCGTATGGATATATCTGATCCTAAATATGACAGATTGAAGCTTACAAGCTCTAGAATCGATGATATAGCGTCTGATATCAGGAATGTATCGAAGCTTTCATCTCCTTTGGGAAATATCTTATATGAGGATGTACGTCCTAATGGTTTGGTATTGAAAAAAGTCAGTGTTCCTTTTGGGGTTATAGGAATTATATATGAAGCACGTCCTAACGTTAGCTTTGATGTATTCTCGCTTTGCTTTAAGAGCGGTAATGCCTGTATATTAAAAGGAGGAAGTGATGCATATGATTCAAACAAGGCTATAGTAGACGTAATTCATGAGGTACTTGATAGATTTGGTGTAGATAGAAACATAGTCCAGTTGCTACCGCCTGACCGTGAAGCTACAGCAGAATTGTTGCATGCCAATGAATTTGTAGATCTTATAATTCCGCGAGGCAGCAGTAATCTGATTAACTATGTAAGAAAAGAATCAACAGTTCCAGTTATAGAAACGGGAGCGGGGATTTGTCATACTTATTTTGACCTTGCAGGTGATGTTAAAATAGGTGCAGGTATAGTGAACAATGCGAAGACACGTAGGGTGAGTGTCTGCAATGCTTTGGACTGTCTGTTGATACACTCTGACAGGCTTAATGACTTACCTGAAATCTGCTCTATGCTATCTGATAGCAATGTCATTATTTATGCAGATAAAAGTTCGTATGATGCTCTTAATGGATTTTATCCACAGGAATTGCTACAGCATGCCACTCAGGAAAGTTTCGGTACAGAATTTCTGGACTATAAGATGTCCATTAAAACCGTCAGTTCCATTGACGAGGCAATAAACCACATATTTAAGTACAGTTCAAAACATAGTGAGTGTATTGTTACAGAGGATAACAGGGCAGCAGATTATTTTAAGAGGGCAGTAGATGCCGCTTGTGTATATGTCAATGCACCAACATCGTTTACCGATGGGGCTCAGTTTGGCTTGGGAGCTGAGATAGGTATCAGCACTCAGAAACTTCATGCCAGAGGCCCTATGGGACTGAGAGAGATCACTACATACAAATGGTTGATTGAAGGTAACGGACAAATAAGGAAATAATCATAATGGAAATTTTATGCAATAAAAATATGCTAAAATAGAATATTGTTGCATTTTTATAGTAAATTTGTAGGGAAAAACTAATTAATATACATAGACGTTATGAAAACATATACAAACGTATTCGATTTGGGAGACTTGAAAACAGCCTTGGCCGAAGCTTTCGAGATAAAGAAAGACCGTTATAAATATGAATCATTGGGCAAGCACAAGACCTGTTTGCTGATATTCTTCAACAATAGTCTACGTACACGTTTAAGTACACAGAAGGCAGCAAGAAATCTTGGTATGGATGTAATAGTGCTTGATGTTAATCAGGGAGCATGGAAGCTGGAGACAGAACGTGGTGTAGTAATGGATGGCGACAAGAGCGAACACTTACTTGAAGCTATTCCGGTGATGGCATCTTATTGTGATATTATTGGTGTTCGTTCTTTTGCACAGTTTGAGAGCCGTACGGACGATTATACGGAAAAAATACTTAATCAGTTTATTCAGTATTCTGGTAAGCCGGTTTTCTCTATGGAGGCAGCTACAGGTCATCCGCTTCAGGCTTTTGCCGATTTGATTACCATTGAAGAGTACAAGAAGAAAGACCGTCCTAAAGTAGTTCTGACATGGGCTCCTCATCCAAAGGCTTTGCCTCAGGCAGTACCAAATTCATTTGCCGATTTTATGAATGAGGCAGATGTTGATTTTGTGATAACTCATCCTGAAGGTTATGAGCTTGACCCTAAATTTGTCCGTGGCGCAAAAGTGGAATATAATCAGCTTAAAGCTTTCGAAGGTGCCGACTTCATTTATGCCAAGAACTGGGCATGCCCTGGAGTAACAAATCCAGAGAACTATGGAAAAATTCTGTCAAAAGATATGAGTTGGACTGTAGATACTGCACACATGGCTGTGACAAATAATGCTTATTTTATGCATTGTTTGCCTGTTCGCAGAAATATGATTGTAACAGACGATGTGATAGAGGCTCCAACTTCTCTGGTTATACCAGAGGCTGCAAACCGTGAGATTTCTGCCACTGTTGTATTAAAGAGAATGCTTCAGTCTATGGAATGATAAATACAGCCTTATAATATATAAAATGGCATGCAGAATTATTTTCAGGTTCTGCATGCCATAATTTATTTATCAGATGTTGTCTTTTATCTTACTTGAATAACCAGATATCTTGAAACGCTCCAGAAATTGTTAGGATTGGTTATTTCAAGAACGTATTGACCTTTATCGTCTTTTTCAAGTTTATAAGAACCTTCAGGATGAGTAGTCAGCAATTCTGCGCGTTTTGAATACAGTTTGATGACTTTATCCTTGCGGATATCAATTTCAGTGAAATAATCCTTATTGAAATCGTTGTTCTTCAGTACATCGCCACCTTTTAATATCTTCTGGTCTTTCAGTTCACTCTTTGTTCCGAAAACGTACCATGCAGTGTTGAGAGCTTTGTCCTGGGCTGCAACAGTCTTGCTTTTTTCTTCATTTTCTGCAGACAACTGGTCAACATTCTTTGTCAGGTCTGTAACAGCTTCGTCAAGTTCGGCTATTCTTATGTTCTTTGAAGCCAGCTCAGACTGAAGAGTTTCGATCTGTTGTTGCTTGGCAGCTAGTTCAGCTGTAAGATTTTCAAGAGCACGTTTGAGCTGTGCACTTTTATAATTGCTATTTTTCAGTTGTTTTTCCAGTTCTGCAATTTTTTCTCTGTTGTCTTTCAGTTTCTGGCTGATAAATCTGATATCATCTTTGATTTTATTTGCTGCAGACTGGCTTTCTATTACACCGCCATTCAGGTCAACTCTGTTTTCAGCTTCGTTTATTTCACGAAAGCCTTCTTGTATGTCATTGAATGCCCCCATAATCTCGTCCAATTCGGCATTACGGTTATACAATTCAGACATTAATGAATCGTTTTGCGCCTGTAGAGCGTCCTTTTTTTGACCAAGATTGTTGCATGAAGCCAATAATGCGGCAACACACAATGAGATTAATACTACTTTTTTCATGATTATTACTGTTTAGAGTTATTTTTCTGTTCTTCTTTACCTCCCAGCACTATAACAATTTCGCCTCTAGGTTCCGTTTCAGTGAAATGCTTTATTACCTCTTCCAGTGTTCCTCTGACACTTTCTTCATGAAGCTTTGATATTTCGCGACACACTGATACAGGGCGTTCTTTACCGAAAATCTCAGCAAATTGGGTCAGTGTTTTAAGTAAACGGTATGGAGATTCGTAGAATATCATCGTACGGGTTTCGTCTGCCAGTGAGTTCAGTCTTGTCATCCTGCCTTTTTTCTGAGGCAGAAATCCTTCGAAACAGAATCGTTCGTTGGGCAGTCCTGAAGATACTATGGCCGGTACGAAAGCTGTAGCCCCAGGAAGGCATTGAACTTCGATTCCATTTCGGACGCATTCACGCACAACCAGGAATCCAGGATCAGAGATACCAGGTGTTCCAGCATCCGATATCAGAGCTATGGTTTCGCCTGCCTTTATTCTTGATACAATGTGTTCTACTGTTTGATGTTCGTTGAATTTGTGATGAGACTGCATTGAATTCTTAATCTCGAAATGTTTTAAGAGAATTCCCGAAGTCCGTGTATCTTCTGCCAAAATCAAATCGGCTTCTTTCAATACACGAATTGCCCGTAAAGTCATATCTTCCAAGTTTCCTACTGGAGTAGGAACAACATATAGTTTACCCATATTTCTGTTTTTGACATCATTTGTAGCAAAGGTAGAAAGTTTTTGGTCTTTAAGGTGATTTTGTGTTAATATTTAACAGAAGTTGTATTTTAAAAGGTCTATTATTAAGGTTAATCCCAATTTTATGGTTCAATTATTAGATTTTACAAACAAGAATTGTATTTTTGCACATAAGCAAACAAATGAAATAGCTTATGAATGGTCAAAAGAAAATAACGTTTGACAGTTTTATCCGTGGAGTATTGGGTGGAGCTGTTTTTATAGCAGTGTTATACCTGCTTAATAGGCTTAGCGGTGTGCTTCTGCCTTTCTTCATAGCCTGGATAATAGCTTATCTTATGTATCCCTTGGTTAAGTTTTATCAGGATAAACTCAGGATAAAGAATAGGGCATTGGCTATTTTTCTAGTGATGTTGAGCATTATTGTTTTGTTGACAGGGGCGTTTTATCTTATTGTTCCGCCTATGGTGGAGGAGTGCATAAAACTGAAATCTCTATTGGAAGTATATTTTTCTGAAGGTGGTAAATTTAATTCTATACCTAAAGATTTGACGGAATTTTTACATGATAATGTCAATTGGAAATGGGTACAGGAGAGGTTAAATTCAGAGAATATTTTTGATGCTATAAAAAGTGTGCTACCTAAAATGTGGTCATTGTTATCAACCTCGTATAATATTGTATTGACTATATTTACATTGTTTGTTGTTCTTCTGTATCTGTTTTTTATATTATTGGACTATGAAGAGATTGCAGATGGTTGGGTTAAATTGTTGCCGGCAAAACATAGAAGTATGGTCATGGGAATAATAGAGGACATTAAAGACAGTATGAATAAGTACTTCCGCGGTCAGTCGTTGGTGGCATTTTGTGTAGGCGTTTTGTTTAGTATAGGTTTTCTGATAATTGATTTCCCTCTTGCTATAGGTTTGGGAATGTTTATAGGCCTGTTGAATATGGTCCCTTATCTTCAGATTATCGGTTTTGTTCCAACAGTTATACTGGCACTGTTGAAGGCTGCTGATACAGGAGAAAGTTTCTGGGTAATTTTAGGGCTTGCGCTTTTGGTATTTTGTGTTGTACAGGCCATTCAGGATATGTATATTGTTCCAAAGATAATGGGTAAGATTACCGGATTGAATCCGGCCATTATATTATTGTCGTTGTCTATATGGGGTTCATTGATGGGAATGCTTGGTATGATTATAGCACTGCCTTGTACAACATTACTGCTTTCGTATTACCAACGGTATATAAAGAATAAGGATTTAATTTATATGCAAGGAAAAGATGAACATCCTGATGATAAAACTGAGTGATACATTAAAGGCATAAATGACATTCATTGCCATTTATGCCTTTAGTGTATCGGTTTTTATTTTTTCTCTTTGATAATACTTACAGACAAGGCTCCGATTATAAGAAGTACTCCGGCCAATACAAGCATGTTTACTTCAGGAGGAATGCTTCCGGGAGCAGTGAACATTTTCAGAATCCATCCTCCTGCCACTGCTGCTATAATCTGCGGGATACATATTGTACAGTTGAATAATCCCAGATATGTTCCCATGTGACCTCCTGTCAATGCGTTTGTCAGGATTGTAAAAGGAAGTGCCAGCATGGCTGCCCATGCACAGCCTATCAGAAGGAATGATACAAAAAGTCCATATTGGTTATTTATGAACATAATAGATATGAATCCTATTCCTCCAAGTATAAGACTCAGTGAATAAGCCAGTTTGCGATTCTTGATTAAAGGTAAAACTGTGGCCCATATAACAGAACCTATAGCTTGTATGGCAAACAGAATTCCTACCCAGTCGCCAGCATTCTGATATTGAGATGACTGGGTGTCAAGCACTAGACTTGTGACTCCATCTTTTGTTATTTCTACAGAAGGCGTGTCAAACACTCCTGCTGCTACCGTTCCGTTTGTATAAGTCCACATGAACATGAATGCGGCCCAGCAGAAGAATTGTACTAGACCTACTGTCCAAAACGCTTTTGGAGCTTTTACCAGGAGTTTGAATACATTTGTTTTCTCTTCTTTCTGTTCATTGCTTATTCCATGATATTCAGCATATAGTTGTGGCGGATACTCCTTGACTTTTACAGTAGTGTAAATTACACATATAATGAGTATGGCTGCTCCTATATAGAACGAATATATCACTGAATCAGGAATCACACCTTTAGGAGCTATATTGCTTATACCTATGGCAGCGAAAATGAAAGGGAATAAATAACCTGCAAGGCTACCGGCATTACAAAGAAAACTCTGGATTGAGTATGCCAGTCCCTTCTGCTTTTCGTTTACCATGTCGCCAACCATCATCTTGAACGGTTGCATGGCGATATTAATCGAGGTGTCAAGAAACATTAGTGAAAACAGACCGAAAATCATGGCTGCTGAAACAGACATGCCGAAACTTCCGGCATTAGGCAACAGACACATAACCAGGACTGCTATGATTGCTCCGACAAACAGATAAGGAATTCTTCGTCCGAAACGGCACCATGTCTTGTCGCTCAATGCTCCTATGATTGGCTGTACGATGATTCCCGCCAATGGTGGCAGAATCCAGAAATAACTGAGACTGTGAGGATCTGCTCCTAGTGTAGAGAAAATCCTACTGATATTAGCACTTTGTAATGCGTATGCAATCTGCACACCGAAGAATCCGAAACTTATATTCCATAGTTTCCAGAAACTTAAATCAGGTATTTTTTTCATTGATATAGTTATATTATTATTGTTTTGTTGGTCTGTAGGTTAATGAAATATGTTATTGTTTATAAGTTCATTACATCTTGTTCGAATCTGTCTTTATCTCCTTTGGCTTTATTCCTGATTTTGCTTCTATAATTGTATACTGTAGCCAGTGAGTATCCAAGGAAATGTGCTATGCGGTTTGCATCTGTAACTCCCAGTCTTATCAAGGCGAAGATTCTTAGTTCTGTATTCAGATGTTCATCCTTTTTTGGATATATTTTACTGTCATCTGTAAGTAGATTATTGAAGTCTTCCACGAAATTGGGGAAGAGATCCAGAAATGAGCGGTCAAATTCATCGTAGAATAGTTTTCTTTCGTCGCGTATGAACTCTTCCGATCTTATAGCCTTGAACAGTTGGTCAATTTTGGATGCCATTGCAAGCTTTTCAAGTGAACGTCTGTATTGTTCCAGCTTTTCCAGATAAACAACGCATCGGTCAAGATATTTAGCTATATACACTTCCTTAATTTTCCCTGTTTGTGCCAGGTTCTTGTTGGCTTCAACAAGTTTTTTATTGGCTTTATACAGATCTCTTCTCATAATAGAAAGTTTCTTCATCCAATAATAAAGGTAGAAAGTCGCTATTATAAGAAGAAAAGCCAATACACTTATGCCAATTAGCAGTCGTCTTGTTGCATTTTGTTTTTCTGCTTCTTTTTTCTGGTATGCATTATCTATGATAGGATATATTTGTGTTACCTCAAGAAAGCGTAGCCTTGCGTTGGCAGCTACTGCATCTTCCATGGAGCATGACAAATAATTGTAAGCTCTGTCCAGATTTCCTTGATGGTACATAAGTAATGCCAGTTTCTGTAGCGAAGCATATTCACGTTCAGCCATTTTTATATCCATTATAGCTGTACTTGCAAGATACTTTATTTGGCTTGATGTATCTCCTATAGCCTCATAAGCATCTGATAAAGTATAGTTCACATATACTTTTCGTTTTAAGTTTATTGAATCAGACAACAGCGGCAATAAAGCTTTTATAGCATTTCTATAATCGCCGTCATAAATCATTCTTTCGGCTTGATTAATTTTGAAATCAATATCTGTTATTCCCAGTTGTGAAATGGAATCTCTGTAAATTTCAGTCTTTAAGGAATAACATTGGCTGGCATTGTCGTCAGCTGTATAATCTGCAAGCCATCCGTAGTATGCCCTGCGAGTTCTATAGTAATATCCTAAAAGTCCTTTATTGGTTATATTGGCTTTATTAACTTTGTCAAGTTCATTTTTAGCCTCATTATACATTCCCATAACTCCGAATACTTCAGCTCTGTTTATTAGTATTTCGTCTTCAAGTTCCGGATTGTTGAGTAACGGAAAGTATTTGTGCTTCATATTAATATAATATAATGATGAATCTGCTTGATAATGCAAGTATTCATAGAAAAGAGCACCACTAATGTTATATTTTTCAGTTATATCATTAGAACGCTTGAGACTGTCCTTTAGTTGGGATAACTTTTCTTCTCTCAGATTATGATAATATTTTTTGTTTGAAATGACTTTATCAAGTTCTTTCAACAACCTTTCATTCTCCGGATTGGCTTTTAATACAGTAGGTATAATAAGAATATAAATAAGTATTATAAATATGTTTTTCATGACATTAAATTTAGAGCTGATACAAAAATATGTTTTTTTATCAATAAGTACAAAAACATGACTATTATTTTACTGATGTTTGAATACATTTTTATTTATATTTTTTGAATAACATAATCTGCCTAATGTGCTTATTAATAATGATATAGTTATTTTACATATTTATATTTTTATTGTGCCGGTGATAAAATGTCCACAATAATCTTAAATTTGCAATATAACAATATATAAATATAAAAATCGATATCATGAAACAAACACTATTAACCATTATGGCTGTATTGTCATTATTATTCCCTTTTTCATCAAAGTCGTATGCTGTAATTAAGAAAGTTGCCCCTACATTCTGGTGGGCAGGGATGAAGAATTCAGAATTGCAAGTTTTGCTTTACGGCGAAGACATAGCTTCTTCCGAGGTCTCTATTTCCAGTAAAGATATTTATCTGGAGGAAATTGTCAGACAGTCCAATTCCAATTATCTTATCATTTATCTTGACCTGAATGATGCACAGGCGCAGAAGTTTGATATAATACTTAAGAAAGGTCGTAAGATTACTAAAGTACCATATGAACTGAAGGAACGTACGCGTGTAGGTTCAGATATTGAAGGATTTACTGCAAGTGATGTCCTTTATCTTATAATGCCGGACAGATTTGCTAATGGAAATCCGGAAAATGATGTAGTGCCAGGAATGCTGGAAAATAAAGTTGACCGTAATGAACAGTATGCCCGTCATGGTGGAGATTTTAAAGGTATATCAGAACATTTGGACTATATATCAGATCTTGGTGTGACAGCTGTCTGGCTTAATCCTACACAGGAAAACGACATGAAAGATGGATCATATCATGGATATGCCATAACTGATTACTATCAGATAGACAGACGTTTTGGTAGTAACGAAGAATTCCTTCAATTGGTAAACGAGGCCCACGGTAAAGGATTGAAAGTTGTTATGGATATGATTTTCAATCATTGCGGAAGTGAGAACTATCTGTTCAAGGACAGACCTCAGGATGATTGGTTTAATTTCCGTTCCAATTATGTACAGACATCGTTTAAGACAGCAAGCGTAATGGATATTCATGCCTCTGATTATGAAAAGGCCATAGCTACAGACGGATGGTTTACTCAGGTTATGCCTGATTTGAATCAAAGAAACCGTCACGTTGCCCGTTATCTTATCCAGAGCAGTATATGGTGGATAGAATATGCAGGAATAAACGGAATACGTCAGGACACTCATCCATATGCTGATTATGATTTTATGTCAACATGGTGCAAGGAGGTTCTTGAAGAATATCCTCATTTCAATATCGTAGGCGAAACATGGCTAAACAGCAATGTTCTAGTTTCTTATTGGCAGAAAGATAGCAAGCTTGCCGCTCCAAAGAACTCTAATCTTCCTACAGTAATGGATTTTCCTCTTACAGATCTTATGACAAAAGCTTTTGATGAGGAAACTACCGAATGGTCAGGCGGTCTTTACAGATTATATGATTATCATACTCAGGATTTCGTATATGCCAATCCTATGAGCCTTTTGACATTCCTTGATAATCATGATACATCTCGTTTCTGTAAGAATGAAGAAGATTCAAAGAACATCACACGTTATAAACAGGCAATAACATATTTGCTTACAACGAGAGGAATTCCTCAAATATATTACGGAACGGAAATACTTATGGCTGCCGATAAGAGTGAAGGAGACGGATATCTGCGTCGTGATTTTCCTGGTGGATGGGAAGGAGATGAAGTAAACTGTTTTACACGTGAAGGCAGAACAGAACTTCAGAACGAAGCATTCGATTATACTCGTAAGCTTTTGAATTTCAGAAAAGGTAACGAGGCTATATGTAAAGGTACGATGAAACATTTCGCTATACGTAATGGAATTTATGTATATGAAAGAAAGTACAACGACAGTTCTGTAGTAGTATTTATGAATGGAACAGATGAAAATCAGACTTTAAATCTTGCACCATATAAGGAAGTACTTCCGAAATCCGAGGCTATTGACTTTATTACAGGAAAGAAAGTGGCTTTAAAAGATGAATTACTTCTTGAAAAACGTGGAATACTACTTTTGACATTCTAAAAATCATTTATAAAATCAGTTATTGCTCTATAAATATAAATGTCATATAATCAGATGTTTATG
>NZ_JADYTF010000111.1 GCF_021530995.1 Bacteroides caecigallinarum | reverse complement strand
GCATAAGTTTCATCTGTTATCCAAAAACAATAACGAGGCTTATCATTAATAAATTCTTCTGCTCCGATAAAAGGTTTAATAAAAAATGAATAATCAGGATAATGTGCTTTAAAATGTTCTTTTTCTTCTGAAGTAAGTATAAAAGCACCATCATCTTTAGGTGCGTTTCCTAAAACCATTGGAGGAAGATTATTTAAAGGATTGCCTATAGGATAGATTATATTAGCTTCAGAATTAATAAGATAAGGGGATATATTTTTAACTTTTATAGAGCTGTTTGCCCTATAAAGAACCTTGTTCCTTTCAATATTTTGGGGCTTTATTCCAATAATAGCGCACGTAACACCTGCGTTACCCTTTGCATTGTTACCCCATTTAAAAGAATTATATGCAAAATATATATTAACGAATGAGAGTAATTGGGACCACAATAACGAGACCTGAACTCCTTGACAAATTGAGTTTGTAGTTACGAAAGAACAAAATGTTTTAGAATTCTCGATATACTTTGAGCCTTTATAAAACCAACATGCAATATAGTCTAAATCTTTGTATTTATCGAAAATGTTTTTAAAAACAAAATCCATATCATCTTGATGGGAGCTTTTTCTAAGACTTCTCCCTATGTACGGCGGATTTCCCATAATATAAACCTCATCATCAGCTTTATGCGGACAAACAGTTTCCCAATCCAAACGGCACGCATTTCCACATACGATAAGCCCACTCGGGCGCAAAGGTAAAGCGTTTGGACGGATACTGAATTCCTTCTCAAATTCGTTGTTCATCTGATGCTCAGTAAGCCATAGGGACAATGTTGCGGTATCGCAAGCAAAATCGTCTATCTCTATGCCATAGAATTGTTGAAGGCTTATGTTTGACATTGGGAGTTCCGGCTCTCCCCATTTACGTAATACTTGCCAAATCTTTATTTCAAGTTCACGTACACATTTGTAGCTTACTATCAGGAAGTTCCCGCTTCCACAGGCTGGATCGAAGAATTTGATTTTTCCCAATCTTACCAACAGCTTACGCATACGCTTGACGTCTTTGATTTCTTTGGCTACGGTAAACTCTTCGTACAGTTCGTCCAGAAACAATGGCTTTATTAGCTTCATAATGTTGGGAACAGAGGTATAGTGCATACCAAGACCAGCACGCATTTCGGGAGTTACAACAGCCTGTATCATAGAACCGAAAATGTCCGGATGAATCTTTTTCCAGTCAAAGTCACCACACTTTATCATAAGAATACGGGCACGACGGCTTAATACAGGTATAGGTATTCGCTGTTCGAACAGTCCACCGTTAACGTATGGGAAAATGGAGAACTGTTTAGGAAGATTATCAAGTACAGCTGGGTTATTAGTGGACATAGCCAAGAATGCACGGTCTATGAACTCTGCAAGATCGTGACCGTCTTCTGCTGTATGTTGCCTTATGGAATTTGTAAAAAGTTGAGGCTCAGGAAACAGGTTTGTGTCTTCGGCAAAGAAACAGAAGAGCAGACGCGACATAAAGATATTAAGATTGTGCATCGCCGTTTTATCCTTGATGTCATTATGACGGCGTATCTCGTCGAAAATCTTTGCCATAAGTTCGGCTGACTTGACATCGGCTTCGGCTTCCGCAATATGTTGAATCTTTTCGATACCGGCAAGTGGATAAAAGAAATCAAAATCTTTCCACATAAGCGATACATTGTTTTCGTATATATCCTCTTCTTTAGGGTCAAGAGCTACGATAGTTTCTCCATTGCTCACTACATATAGGCGTGGCATTTGCTTTACAATGCGAGTGTCGGACTGCATATCCTTTATTTCGTCGTGGAAATCAAGCTGTCCCTTCGGACGATAGGCTATAAGGTTTGGAATAAGGATTGTACGACCATCCTTGGCCTTATTTCCTACTCCTTCACGAATGCGTCGAAGATTACCTTCACCATAACCACAAAAGATAGCTAACAGGTGATAAATAAGTTCTTCACCCGAAATATGTGATTCATTCAGTTTCTCCAACGCATCTTGCGCTTCTATATGTGAAAAGGATTTTGTATTCTTGGCCATTCTTATAGTTATTTTAAAATAATCAGTTCATCAACAAAAATACTCTTTTTATTCCAAAATGAAAAATAATTAAATGTAAGATTATTTCAGATTATCGATAAGTCTTCTTCATTTTAAACCTCTCGAATTCGAGGGGTTTAAGTACTAATATTCCGAGTATATCAGTTTATAAAAAACATGTCAGTTATATACTATATTACATTACGTGAACATTTAGTATATAACTGAGCTTGTAGTTAGTAATCAAAAAGTTTAAAGTACATTTACTTTACTTTGTTTTGTCTTTTTACGTACTTACGAATATAAGTATGGTAAGTTCTACAATCTATACATAAAAAAATTATTATCTATGGAGGATTGATGAGCGTCCTTACTTATCAGTAAAAAATAAAATGCCACTCAAAAATCAATCTTCCAAATACTCTTTGCGCAATTGCTCATCTTCTGCTGTCTGTTATTGATAGCAGCCTCATTCCATTCGATATATTCCTCCGGAATTTGTCTTGTGGAAACGAAAGCGGATTTGCTGTACAATTCAATCTTTTCAGCGTATGATTTATTCTTGAGTTCGCTGTTGTATGTCTTTTCAAGCAGGCACAGATTTCCCAATCTGTATATCAGGTTGTCAAAGTTATAGTCGTTCTCTCCCCATGTTTCATCCGGATTTTGCGGCAGAATGTGTTCTATGGTGTCGATGTTTCCGTCAAGGTTTACTTCACGTGTACCTCCTGTAAAACGTTCTATCTTTCCAAGTATGTATCTGATGATTTTGTTGTTGCGTGTACTGTCAATAAAGCTTTTATGACTGAATATTGGTACAAACTCATTGTCTTCTATATATACTTCTTTAAGTTGTTTCTTGTCATATACTTTGTCGGTAGTGATTTGTATAGCAATGCTGTTATACACTCGTTCTATGTCATTCGGGTTTTTACCGCAAATGACACTATAGCGGAAACTGATTACTATTATATCTTTCAGCAGTTTGTCAAAATAGTTTATACCGAGAAACTTATAAGCTGCCATCAACATGGAAAACGGCTGTTTAAGACCAAACAGGTTAAGAAGCCTGATATTTTCGCTTATTTCTCTTTTTCCTTGCCATAATTCATCGTCGGCATTGCGTAATGCCATGAATATATCGCTGTAAGTGTTCATGTCGGTCACTAAGGAGAAAACATCTGTGGCACTTTTTATTTTATCACGTATAGCTTTAAACAAGTCGTTTGCTCTTACTGTCTTATATTTTGAGTTCCAATAGTAGCGGATAAAATCAGGCAATTTTTCCGCCTGAATGTTCTTTGTCAAGGCAGACCATTTTTCTTCTAATGTGGCAATTCTTCCGGGATGGTCGGCTGTATTGTCAACCAGTGAGAAGAGATAGTTTTTAAGCAAGTCGGCAGATGAAAGCTGGACACCACGTGCATTGAGGGTTTCGAACACACGGAAGGCATTCATTTCGTTACCGACCTTGATTATCGTGAAATAAAGATGGTCGACTAGGTAAGTGATGAATTCCGCATATTGCCGGCCTGTTCTGAATTTGCCGGTCAACTGTTTTTCATACCATTCGAAACATTTCTTCATGAGTTTCTCGGTATATGTAGTATTACGCAGTTTCAGTTCACCTAACTTGACGATATATTCCTTGTAATAACCGTTATTGTTTCTGTTAAGGACAAGAATGTTGTCGTATTCAAGCGTAACAGGGTCTATATTACCTATATATGTATCTTTCAGAGTTTTTATTCTCTGTGTATTATCTTCTACGTCGATTCCCTTATCAACAAGTTTCTGAATTGACTTTATGGCAGCAAGAATAATCATGGTTATGGTGGTAAAGCGTTGCTGACCGTCAATGATGATGCTGTTCTTGTCGTCATTTGATGTCTGTAGAACAAGATATCCCATGTAGTGCTCGCTTCTTTCGGAATACATCACTTCAATGTCTTGCCATAAATCATCCCATTGTTCTGTTTCCCAGGAATAGTCTCTTTGAAATTTGGGGATTATATATTTGCCTCCACTTCTGATGAGAGAACCAAAATGATTTGTTGCTGAATCTTGAATACCAATCATAATTTTTGCTGCTTTTATATAATCAACAAAAATACTCTTTTTATTCCAAAACGAAAATAATTAAATGTAAGATTATTTCAGATTATACTACTATCATTTTCACATCCTTCACACTGCGAAGGAGCAATATGTGCTTTGTTATATTTAAATACTATTTAAACAGTGGTTAAACAGTATTTTAATGGATTTCGAACAAGCAGACATAAAATACACTATATTTTTTTGGTGCCGACCATTGTGAGCAGAGCTGCCGACCATCGTCAGCAATGCTGCCGACCATCGTGGTCAGTGCTGCCGACCATCGTCAGCACCAAGAGAAGCTTTGTTGGAAATTATTAGAAAGTCTTGTTTGCTACTTTGATTCTTCCAATATCCGCTACAAACAAATCCATTATTTCTTTGGAAAATTTAAAAATCAGCCGATTTATTTCTTTGGAATTTTCAATTTTTGGCCTGATTATTTCCTTGGAAAATTTAATTTTTAGGCATATTATTTGTTTGGATTTTTTAATTTTTGTATCTTTGTTGGTGTGAATCAAAGGTTTATGAAGTATGTATTGTAGCAGGATTATAGACAGATATTTGTCCGATTGGGCAACCGGGAAAAACCGCAAGCCTCTTCTCCTGCGTGGGGCAAGGCAGGTGGGTAAATCTACGGCTGTAAAGGAACTTTCAAGGCGGTTTGAAAGTTATGTGGAAATAAATTTTGAAAAGCTGCCCCAATATAAGGCTCTTTTCAATGAGGATTTGGACGTGAAACGTATCATAACACAAATATCGGCTATTTATGGCATTTCTATTCAGCCCGGGAAAACATTGCTTTTCCTTGATGAGATACAGGAATGTCCGAATGCAGTAATGGCATTGAGATTTTTTAAGGAAGATTTGCCGGAATTGCATGTCATCGCAGCCGGTTCTCTTCTGGAATTTGCACTTAATGAACTTCCAACTTTCGGGGTAGGAAGAATACATTCCATGTTCATGTATCCGATGACATTCGATGAATTTCTTTTGGCCAACGGGCAGAACCTTCTGCTGGAAGCACGTAATCAGGCTTCTATAGAAAATCCTCTCCCGGAGGCTTTGCATAACAAGCTTGTGGAACAGCTTCGTATATATATGCTGGTAGGAGGTATGCCTGAAGCTGTGAAAACGTGGGTGGAAACTCATGATTTCCTTAAATGTCAGGAAATACAGGATGACATACTCGTGGCGTATGGTGATGATTTTCCGAAGTACAAGAAAAACGTTGATCCTGTAATTCTACTTCTTACTCTTAGAAGTGCTGCCGTGCAGGCGACAAGGAAATTTGTGTATTCAAGGGTAGGCTCGGACTATAAAACGCATGAAATAAAGAAGGCTGTGGAACTGTTGATTCTTGCCGGAATCCTGCATCCCGTCACTCATACGGATGCTAACGGATTGCCTTTGGGAAGTGAGACTGACAGTTCTTATATGAAGCTTCTGCTTCTTGATACGGGATTGCTGCTCAGACTCTTGAATATGTCATTAGGTGACATATCGGACATTACTGCGCAGATTCTTACGGGTAGTGCAGACGACCTTGCAAACAAAGGTCCTATGGCTGAGCATATCGTTGGTTTGGAAATGCTCCACTACATGAGTCCGAATGTCAGACATGAACTTTATTATTGGGTAAGGCATTCCAAAAATTCTCAGGCTGAAGTTGATTACATATCGAATCATCTTCAGGTGGTTGTCCCTATTGAGGTAAAGGCGGACAGGCAGGGAGGCATGAAGAGTCTTTGGGGATTTATGAGAGACAAAAAGTTGCATTATGCCGTACGATGTTCTATGGAGAATTTCGGCAAGTTTGATTATAATGACAATGAAACCAATGAGTTGAGGCATGTCAGAATTTGTCCTATATATGCTGTTTCGATGCTTGATAAAATCAAACAGGGGATGGAAAAATAATATGTTATTTGGTTATATCGGAAAAAATCACGAAAATTGCATGACATTTAACGATTATATAAGCTTATACTGACAGAGAATGATAGTTTGCATAGCCGAAAAGCCCAGTGTGGCAAGAGATATAGCGAAAGTGCTTGGCGCACACAACAAGAAGGATGGTTTCATAGAAGGAAACGGATATCAGGTGACATGGACATTCGGACACCTGTGTACGCTGAAGGAGCCGCACGAATATACTCCGCAGTGGAAATCTTGGTCGCTGGCAAGTCTGCCGATGATACCGCCGCGTTTCGGAATTAAGCTGATAAACGACTCCGGAATAGAAAAGCAGTTCAAGATAATAGAATCGTTGATGCAGAAGGCGGATATGATTATAAACTGCGGTGATGCCGGACAGGAGGGTGAACTGATACAGCGATGGGTGATGCAGAAAGCGGGAGCGAAATGCCCGGTGAAGCGTCTGTGGATTTCGTCGCTTACGGAAGAGGCTATCAGAGAAGGGTTTGCAAACTTGAAGGACCAGTCGGAATTCCAGCCATTGTATGAGGCGGGACTCAGCCGTGCGATAGGCGACTGGACGCTCGGGATGAATGCCACACGACTTTATACCCTTAAATACGGACAGAACAAGCAGGTGCTGTCTATCGGACGCGTGCAGACTCCTACACTGGCTCTTATCGTGAAAAGGCAGCAGGAGATAGAGAATTTCGTGCCTAAACAGTACTGGGAACTGAAGACTTCGTACAGGGATACTGTGTTCTCTGCAATAGTGCGCAAGAGTGATGAGGAACTGGCAGAAGAGGCTGTAGCCGAGAAGGAAAATCCGCAGCTGAAAAAGAAAACTCCTGCGAAAGAAGATGCCAACAGGGGTATTCCGCCTATTACTGACCAGGCTACAGGCGAACAATTGCTGGAACGCATAAAGAACGCTCCGTTTACTATCACCGACATTTCATCGAAGAAAGGAACTGAGGCACCGCCAAGACTTTTCGACCTTACTTCACTTCAGGTCGAGTGTAACAAGAAATTTGGTTATTCCGCCGACATGACTTTGCAGCTCATACAGTCGCTTTACGAAAAGAAGGTGGCTACTTATCCGCGTGTGGATACTACTTTCCTGAGTGACGATATATATCCCAAGTGTCCGAAGATTCTTGAGGGACTGAAGGATTATGCCGTATATACGGCTCCTCTGACGGGCAAACCGCTTATAAAATCGAAAAAGGTGTTCGATAATTCGAAGGTTACGGACCACCATGCCATTATTCCTACGGGTGTGCAGCCGCGTGAGCCTACGAATATGGAGAAAACGGTTTACGACCTTATTGCAAGGCGTTTCATTGCTGTGTTCTATCCGGACTGTAAGTTCTCTACCACTACGGTGATAGGCGAGGCGGATTCTATAGAATTCAAGGTGACGGGAAAGCAAATCCTGGAACAGGGATGGAGAGTGGTGTTCGCAAAGGAACAGCAGGATGATACGAAGGAGAATGACGAGGAGAAGACTCTGCCAGCATTCACGAAAGGGGAGAGCGGACCGCACTATCCTTCGCTTTTCGAAAAGTGGACTCAGCCGCCACGCCCATATACTGAGGCTACTCTCCTAAGGGCAATGGAAACTGCCGGTAAGCTGGTGGAAAACGACGAACTGCGCGATGCGATGAAGGAAAACGGTATAGGCCGTCCTTCTACGCGTGCCGCCATAATTGAGACTTTGTTCAAAAGAAGATATATCCGCAAGGAGAAGAAGAATCTGATTGCTACTCCTACGGGGGTGGAACTGATTCAGCTTATTCATGAGGAGCTGTTGAAATCTGCCGAGTTGACGGGTATATGGGAAAAGAAACTTCGTGAAATTGAGAAAAGAAGTTACGATGCCGCCACGTTTATCAACGAACTGAAGCAGATGGTTACGGAGATTGTATATAGCGTGATAAGGGATACGAGCAACCGCCGTGTGACTGTTACTTCGGAGGAGGATGTGAAGGCTGCTGCGAAGAAAGGTTCTGCAGGAAAAGATGCGGCCGCGAAACCGGCTGCTGCAAAGACTCCGCGCAAGAAGGCTGCTCCGAAAGTGGAGAAAAAAGCCGTTGAACCGGAAATCGTGGGCGATGATATTGTCGGCAAGGTTTGCCCTTTATGCGGTAAGGGTACCATCATAAAGGGTAAAACTGCATACGGTTGTTCGGAGTGGAAGAACGGTTGCGGTTTCAGAAAACCATTCTGACCTCGTCAGGCATATATCCGCTGCGGATTCTCCATTCCTGGGGATAGAGATTGTTCGCACGGTTTCCTATGTTCTTCACAAAGCCTAAAGGTGTGTTGCGGTATGTCACGAGTACATATCCTTTAGGTATTGAGGCATCGAGTGTGACGGCTTCCTTCCTGAGATATGCTATTGCCTGTTCATAACTCAGCTCTGCCTGTGGGAAACTTTCTCTGTTGAGGCTTGTACTCATGGCGAGCGAGTGATGAGGCTGCCAGTCTTTGCCTTTGTTTTCGGCAAGGGTTATTCCACGATGAAGTATGCGGATGTTGTTTCCCTTGTCTTTCAGAAGGTTTTCCAGGCTGTTCAGCCTTTGTGATTTAGCTACGGCCGTAGTTCCGTCGATAGAGAATTCAAAATCTTCGCTTTCGCATATCCATGATTTTATTTCGCTGGTTACGGTCAGGGAGTTTTGTTTCTTGTCCTGCTTCTTGTTGTTTTTCCTGTTGTTTTTTCTTGAGCTGTAGTCGGACAGGATGTCATATTCTTCTTCAGATGCTCCGTTCTTGCGGAGTACAGCCATGAAGAGTCCTTCACCAATGGTTCTGTGTGGCAGGAAGCGATATACTGGAAAGTCATATCCGGCAAGGTTGCCTGTAATGTTCCATTCCTCGTTTGTTTCTACAGGAAGTACTTCTGCGCCAAGTTCGCTTGCTATCCAGGCTACGTTGTCTTCGTTTTCTTCACGGTTGAATGTACATGTGCTGTAAATTAGCAGTCCTCCTGGTTTCAGGCAAGGCCATATATCGCGGAGTATTCTGCGCTGGCGTTCCCAGCATAGTCCTACGTTGGCGGGGCTCCATTCTTCTACAGCCACTTCGTCTTTTCGGAACATTCCTTCGCCGGAACATGGTACGTCAGTCAGAATCACATCGAAAAGGGATTCAAGCGGTGTGAAGTCCGAAGGGTCGTTGTTGGTTACTATCACTTCAGGATTTCCCCATTTTACTATGTTTTCGGCAAGTATCTGCGAGCGGTTGCGCATCACTTCGTTGGCTATGAGCAGACTTCCTTCGGGGAGTGAGGAACGGAGTAGGGTGGACTTGCCGCCGGGAGCCGCGCACAGGTCGAGGGCGACAACTGGTGATCCTACATACTGGTGCAAAGCGCTCTCAAGAAACATGGACGCTGCTTCCTGAACGTAATAGCTTCCGGCATGAAACAGCGGGTCGAACGTGAATGTGGGGCGTGCAGACAGATAATATCCGTCTGTTGTCCACGGGATGAGCTTCGCATCCTCCGGCACAAGTCCGGTCTTTGCTCCGTTGATTCGTATGCTTACGGGCGTATCGTTCTGCATCGCTTCGCAGAGGGCTTTACAGTTTTCCTCGCCCATCAGGGCTGCTGTTCGTGATATAAATGAAACGGGGAAATTCATATTCTTCTGTATATATTAATGTCTGCAAAGTTAATGTTTTTCATAATGTTTTTGATTAACTTTGCCCTCAATAATAAATAATTAAGTACAACATAATCTTTATGAAGCAATATTTAGACTTACTTCAACGCATAAAGACCGAAGGCGTGAGGAAAGACGACCGTACGGGAACGGGTACAATCAGCGTGTTCGGACATCAGATGCGTTTTAATCTGGAAGATGGTTTTCCGCTCGTAACAACCAAGAAACTTCATCTTAAATCCATTATCCACGAACTTCTCTGGTTCCTGAAAGGTGATACAAATGTGAAGTATCTTCAGGAAAACGGTGTAAGAATATGGAATGAGTGGGCTGATGAGGATGGTAATCTTGGACATATATATGGCTATCAGTGGCGTTCATGGCCAAAATACGACGGCGGATTTATCGACCAGATTTCGGAGGCTGTGGATATGATAAAGAACAATCCTGACTCAAGACGTATCATCGTGAATGCATGGAATGTGGCCGACCTTGACAATATGAACTTACCGCCGTGTCACATGTTCTTCCAGTTCTACGTGGCTGACGGACGTTTGAGCCTGCAGATGTATCAGAGAAGTGCGGATACATTCCTAGGAGTGCCGTTCAATATAGCTTCGTACGCTCTCCTGCTACAGATGATGGCACAGGTGACAGGATTGAAAGCGGGCGATTTCATACATACTTTGGGTGATGCTCATATATATCTTAATCATTTGGAACAGGTTGACCTGCAGCTGACAAGAACTCCGCGCCCTCTTCCTGTGATGAAAATCAATCCTGACGTAAAGGATATTTTCAGTTTCAAGTATGAGGATTTCCAGCTTGAAAACTATGACCCATGGCCACACATTGCCGGAAAGGTTTCTGTATAATAATTATTAACTGAAGGATATTTATGATTTCGATTATTGTAGCTATAAACAAGAATAACGGTATAGGATATAAGAACGAACTTCTGTACTGGCTTCCGAATGACCTGAAAAGATTCAAGACTCTGACTACCGGTCATACCATAATCATGGGACGCAAGACTTTCGAGTCTCTTCCAAAGGGTGCTCTGCCTAACAGGCGAAATATTGTTCTGAGCAGTCAGGATGTTACATTCCCCGGTGCAGAGTGTTTTCATAGCCTGAAAGATGCTCTTGAGGCATGCAAAGATGAAATAGAGGTGTTTATTATCGGTGGCGCAAGCCTGTATAAGGAAGCAATGCCTATAGCCGACCGTCTTTATATAACAGAGATAGATGATTCTGAAAAAGAGGCAGATGCTTTCTTTCCTGAAATATCTCTTGATATATGGGAAGAAAAAAGTAGAGAATGCCATTCAACAAATGAAAAGCATCTCTACTCATATAGCTTTTGTGATTACGATCGTATCAAATAATTTATTCATCATCATCATTCGCCAGATCAAGTATAGGCATCTGGCGTTTGATTGCCTCATGGAATGATATTATCGTTTCAGAACGAGACAATCCCAATGGTTGCAGTTTGTCGTGTATGATGCTCAACAAGTGATGGTTATTCTTTGCATAAATCTTTATGAACATATCATACTGACCTGTAGTGAAATGACATTCTACTACTTCAGGAATTTTCTTTAGTTCTTCTGTCACAGAATCAAACTGTTCAGGATCTTTTAAATACAATCCTATATAAGCACATGTTTCGTATCCTATTTTTTCCGGGTCAATTATAAATTCTGAGCCTTTTAAAATTCCCAGATTAGTAAGTTTTTGAATTCTCTGATGTATAGCTGCACCAGACACGTTACATACGCGAGCCACTTCCAAAAAAGGAATACGAGCGTTTTCTGCAATCATACGCAGAATTTGTTCATCCAAATTATCCAACTGATGATGTCC
>NZ_JADYTF010000110.1 GCF_021530995.1 Bacteroides caecigallinarum | reverse complement strand
TTATTAGACTTAGTTCTACTAGATATCTACACAATTTTAATACTGATTCATGGTATGTATCATTATTAGCTCATAATCTGCTTGACGAAGCTTATAGAAAGAAGAATTTTGCAGATTTTGTAATGGCCATGATATTTCGTTCCGATTATGGATTTATTTTTCCAGAAAGAGAATGCTGTAAATTAAAGGCGCCAGTAACACCGTCAAAAGCAAAAAGTGATGATTTACATGTACTCTATGAGAGTATTGATGGTATAAGAGCGGGAATTCAAACTTTTGGATCGGATGAAATGCTGTGGATTGGGAATGGTGCTAATTCTGTATATGGATTTAGTATGGTTAGAGATGCATATTCTTTTGAAGATTATGGCAGATGGGATCTGGAACAATTACGCAAAGCTAAATTGTTTGAGCCTTTTACTGTTCAGACAAAAGATATTCATGGCTCTCCTATTAACAAAGTAGAAGAAGATTTCAAAGAAGAGTATAATGAACTTTATGTACAAATGCTTCCATTCAAAATTGCAGTTAGTAGTGACCAATGTAATATATGTTTGGCTAAGGATAAAGATTTGGCTTTTGTTCCACACCAACTATTAATAGATAAAATTTCAGGACAATTTCTAGGCGAATTAAAGCCATCAACAAATGTCCTTTCAACTGAAATAATGGTTACTTCCTTACTAGATAAGATGCTAAATACAAATTATAGTAAAAGTTTTTGGTGTCCAATTGGAGAAGAACCAGGTATAAATGATTTTGCATTACAGATGCAATATGAGAAATTGAAAGACTGGCTTAATCAATCAAATTTTATTATATTTAATCAAACGTATCCAGAAAAAGCATTAAATAGTGAAGTAAATGTCATATGTGCACATGGAGGAAGTGAAATAAGCAATGAACAATGTTTTTATGTGAATAACAGACCTATTAGAGATATTGATAGGATAGTTGGAAAAGGTAAGCTTCTCATTCTTCTTACTTGTCATTCGGGAAGTATGAAAGAAAATGGTGGTTATGATTCTTCTATCCATTCTTTTATAAAGAAATTTATTCGAGAAGAATATGCTTGTATAGTTGCCCCGATGTGGAGTCTTTCTGTTGATATAACATTGCCATGGATGCAAAAATTCTTTCAAGAATTAGACAATGGGAAATTTGTTTGTGAAGCTGTATTTCAAGCAAATATGCATATTAAATCCATGTATATAAGCCCATATGCTTGGGCTTGCATGCATCTATTTGGGAATCCTTATTTGATGGTTGACAAAGGGTAATCTTATAATTGCAATTTTGATATCTATATTGTAGGTCATATATAAAAATAAAAGGTATTTCATAAACGACTTTTAAGATTATCACTAAATGATTTATTAAATACACAAACTGTTCTATGAGAAGTTAATTATCTTTTCATAGAACAGCCATTATTAATTTCATCATTGTTAATTTTCTGCCCAACTTCCCACTCACGATTTTCACTATGACTGCCACCACCTGCATCACGCAGCTTGGCTTTGTTAGAGAAACGTAAAATAGGCTTTGTTAGTTGCTGGGCTTGGTATTGTTCAATTTGTTTCATCGGCTGTTTTCTTAACCGGTCAAGATTGAAGTTCTCTTCAGTAAGGTTTATAATGATATGCTGCTTGAAGTTGATGGCATAAGTTGCATCCTCATCATGACAGATAGTAAAACCTTCTTCATGCAGTTGCCTTCTGATAGAGGTTACTGTTTCATCATTGAATATCTCACGCAGACGGTTTACAGCATCAGTGTAGTAGTGTGTTCTTTCCAGAGACAAGTTCACCAGATCTGTCCGAGAAACCTTGAATATCTTACAAAGCAGATCACGTTCAGCCTCAGTTGCCGGACTGAACATTTCAACCATGGCTATACGGTTGTTACGGTCGATTGCTTCTGCCATAAAAGGTTTCAACGGACGGTTTTGACCATCAAAGTAGATGATGCCTTTCTTGATATAGGCACGTTGCTTCCTGATTTTACTGTATATTTCACTCTGGGTAATCTTTGGATTAAGTGTCAGTAACCGGTCAATATAGTCCTCAATCCGATTTAACCGTTCTTCAGGAGTAGCAAAGTCCAGAAGTTCCTCTACAGCTAGCACCCTTGCACCATGAATGACGGTCTTGTTTGCATGATCAACGAGCATATATCCGTATGGTGTATCCTTCTTGCCGAAGAACACAATATCAATACCGAACTTCGTTTTCAGTTCCTTCTGCAGTTCCTCCTTTTTGGAACTTACATCACGGTATTTCTTTAATATACTTCTTAGCTGACGGCAACGTGTCCTTTTCCGATAACCGCTCTTGAAAAGACTTTCTATTTCAGAAAAAGGGATTTCCTTCTGAACCTTTCCACCATGCTTAACGAATACATTCTCATCTTTCTGATAGACCTCATAGCCCATGGAAACCATTATTGCCTTGAACTGGGCAAAGGAAGAGAATGTATATTGTTTGGCAGCATCAATATCATCTTCCGTTTTCTTTTTCCTGTCATTCCCAAGAATACGGTCAATGACTTCCTGGGAACGTCTGCGCTCATGGCTGTGCTGAATCTTTCTTCCATCAGGTGCCACTCTCGAAGTGATGATATGAAGATGGGTATTCTCTGTGTCATAATGGGAGTAAACAAGCAACGGCTGACCGGATTCTCCGTATCCCATTTCCTTGAGATACTGGTGTGCAAAATCCAGCAACTCATCTTCTGACATTTCGTGTCCCTTGCATGATATGGCCACATGAAACTGCGGTTTCCTGATTCTGCTGTTCTGTGAGCTGTACTTCTGGAGATAACCGACCAGTTCACTCGGGGTAGGCTTGTGAAAAGTTCCGAGTGAACCGAAATTCTGAATCTCGATAAGCCGTGCAACACCTTTCGAGAGTTTATGTTCATTGTAACCGACAGCATGGAAGTTCGTGCTTCCCGGTAATATGGTTGCTATCATATTGAATTCTAATTATCATGGTTTATTTGACTGGGTAACCGAAATACTTCAAGCTCATTAATCTACGGTTACGCAATAATAATATCTGAAATGATTGAATACCGTGTAATCTGCAATTCAGATTCTGACAGCTTTCTGTGTCAGAGAATCAAGGTCTTTCTTTATTCGGTTCAATGTTTCTTGAGTTTCAAGGATAACCGGTAACAGAACTTCCTGAATATAGCTGGGAGCGAGTAACCCGGCTACCGCAAGCTCATTGGCACGTTTAACCGACTGATTAAGGTTTCCTCCTGCCCAGAAAAGTTCATTCTGATATTTCCGGTAAAACGAACCCAAATCATTCATCAGTTTGAGCTGTCTTTTGGTCCCGATATCTGAATACTCTACCAGTGCTGAACGTATATAATGGCTCACGGATGAATAGGAGGCAGATTTCTCCTTAAACTGTTGTACTTCCTCCGGTGTCATTCTGACCTTGATGTACTTGGTTCTCTGATTCTTCATACTTGGATACATTGGTGGTTAGGTTTCCCGGACCATCTTTCGCCATGCGAAACAGCGGCTATCCGCTCCGATGCGCCAGCATTCGGCAAGTTACTTTTGTGGGTACGAAACGGAGTTTTGTGGCCACAAAAGTACAACTTGCTTGGAAAACTCTGCACAGCAGAACGATGCCTTCCGGGAATGATTATTACACCCAAATTTACCGGAGAAAGCCGTTGCAAACCGAAATCTGCAACACAATTCTTTGGAGGCATATTCCGGCTTACCGTGTGCTGTAGCATCCGGTTGTCTTGGAATATCCATATTGCGGAATATTGTTGTATAGAATCCTAGAACCTATCAAGCCAATATCAATGTGTTCTGAAATAGATGCTACAAGCATTATTCAATCATAGAACCATACAAATCGCAGTAATCAGTAAACAAAGTTCCGTTATCTATGGTTGGATAAACCAAAGTTTCAAAAACACACAAGATATAGTTATACAGGATGAATGGCAATTATTCTCATAAAACCTATATCCAATATAATATGTAGTCCCGATACCATGATAGTATGGTAAAAGTAACTTGATTATCTAAGTTATTGGAATCCCAATAAAAGGGAAAATAAAATCTTGTTGCTAATTCAACTGATGAAGTGGCTATTGGGAAACCTTATTTTATCTGAGCTATATTGCAAAAATATTCAGACAGAATAATCTTGTATTCAGAGTCTGGAGATACCTTGTTATCATGGTGATATTACACTGATAATCAGTAAAAAATCTACTCGAATAACAAGAAAATAGTGTTGCGCAAATTTCTGTATCTCATTGATTTTTAGTATATTTATATAATAAACAAGCTATTATATATCACTAAATATTACACGTTATGTTTGAATTGTTGTTGATTATATATCTGTTGCCGGTATTTATTATCGGTATGTTGCTCCTGAAGCTGGTATTCTGGCTTTTGAGGATTGCCATACGTCTTGCAGTCTGGTTGGTCAAGAAAACTTTCATCCTTATATGGAAGCTTATCGTACTTGTCTTTGCCATACTTATAGGCCGTGAAGTATTGCCCTGGAATCAACCGGACAAATAGAAAGGAACCGCACCAATATGAGAAATGGTACGGTTCTGATAAAGATAAGTAGAATCCTCCCTTTGCGTTAATGGTTTGTTCCAGTTTGTCGATTACATGAATCCTTTCCCTTTGCTTCTTTCATATACAACTTCCTTCTTGGAATCACAGTTCATAAGACGGAACTGAACCATACATCCGGTAGGAATATCCTTCGGCAACTGTTCAACTAGTCTGTCGATAACCTGGTCTACATTACTAAAACCAATGTCTGTTATTTCACCGATAACGTCACCTTTGAAATATGCACGGCCATAAATCATCATTTTCTTTGTGATGCGGAACATCTTGTCTGCCGGTGTCTCGAAGTCACGTGCCTTGCCTTGTTTACTCTTCTTGTTGCTGAAGAAAATGAAGTCAATCACTTTCGCATTGAGTTCCCAGGCAGGGGTGAAGTCTATCTTAACATATCCTCTTGTTATATTCAGTCCATGACTATGATTCATACCGAAGGCAACTTCATACAGGTTGGCATCACAGTCATTCTGGGCAATAGTAGCCCATGTATGACGGAAAGTATAATAACAGTAGTAATCCTCCTTCTTCATTCCCATATCGGCACATATCTTTCTGATTCCAATGTTTACATTGGCATTGAAACTGTCCGGGTTGCTGTAACGCTTATGGAACTTGAAAAGATATTCGTCATTCTCGTCTGAAAGATACTTGTCAAATGTGGCCTGAATGAACGGTTCCACACGCATTTCAATATAGGCTTCGTCTTTCCGGCTGTGCTTTGTCTTAGCTCTTTTATATCCGATAACTCCATCCTTATAGTTTTCTTTTTTAAGCTCAAAAATATCTACGGTGTTTATTCCGCCCAGACACAAGGATAGGAGTGCTACGTCTCTGCCCAGTTCCGGAAGAGAGGAAATCATTTTAGTTTCCGGTAGGGGACGATTGAAGAATTCCCTACATGCCTCTGCACTGATGGCTCTTTGAACCGTACTATCAGATTTTGGGATGGTGATTTTTAACCAAGGATTGTATTTGATTCGTACAACACCACGCTCTTCATCATTAAGTTCGATAAGTGCTCTTTTGAATATCTGTCTTAAACAGGTCGGGTACATTTCTTTCGCCCTGTTCGTCAACGAAAGACTATTAATCCATCTTGTCAAAACAGAAGATGACAAGTGAGTAAACATCACTCTGGTTGTTCCCAAATATCTTTCGAGGTGGTTTACAGCCAGGCGATAGTTCTTAGCATTACGTTCATGTCCTTCAGAGGCCATACGGTTAATGAATTTTGTAGCATAGTCACTAAAACATATTTCTTCATCTGAATGGATAAGGAATTCAATTAGTTCAGCAACAGAATAATTTGAGACATCCTTACGGTTTATCATATCGCTATAACGTAGGATTTCTCGTGAACAATATTCGTTGACCACGATATCCTTGATTTCGCCATTCTTGGTGATTTGCTTGTCCGTAATGAGTTTATCGGTTTTAATATAACCCATTCTTGAACGGTGGACAACACGAATGTACACTGGATAAAATCCGTCAGCTCTCTTTTTTCTTACGACTACTTTAAATGTTGCCATATCAGATTGATTTATAAGTTATTAAATGGTGTATGCGTTGGTGTATGCGCCACTGTTCAAAAGTGTATGCGTGGTGTATGCAAGTACCGTTTATTTGGCTCATTTTTTGCGGACAAATGCACGAACCGCTTAAAAACAACTTAGGCTGTAACGCCTGATAAACAGTTCGTTACAGCCTAAATCAAATATTATCCTATATTGCTTATGCTTCCTCTATTGCAGCCTGAGCCACTTTCATATACGATTATTCCACAATAGGTTACATTGCCGGTGTATGTGAAGTGTATGCGCTTTGGTATGACTTTTTTCTAAAGCTACTACTTTTTAAGCATTATTCTTCAATTGCAGCTTGGGCCGCAGCCAATCTAGCAATAGGCACGCGGAATGGAGAGCAAGATACATAGTTCAATCCAACTTTGTGGCAGAACTTGACAGAAGTTGGTTCGCCACCGTGTTCACCACAGATACCGCATTTCAAATCAGGACGTACTGAGCGGCCTTTCTCTACAGCCATTTCTACCAACTGACCTACACCGTTCTGGTCGAGTACCTGGAATGGGTCAACTTTAAGAATCTTCTTTTCAAGATATACAGGCAAGAACGAAGCGATATCGTCGCGTGAATAACCGAATGTCATCTGTGTCAAGTCGTTTGTACCGAATGAGAAGTATTCAGCTTTCGAAGCAATTCTGTCGGCTGTCAAAGCGGCACGAGGAATTTCAATCATTGTACCTACCTTGAATGGAATTTCCACACCTTCTTTTTCGAACAGTTCGGCAGCAGCTTTACGGATAACCTTTTCCTGAGCTTCGAATTCATAAAGAATACCAGTCAATGGAACCATGATTTCAGGATGAGGATCGTAGCCTTCTTTCTTCAATTCGATTGCTGCGCCAAGGATAGCCTGAGTCTGCATTTCTGTAATTTCAGGATATGTGTTACCCAAACGGCAACCGCGATGTCCCAACATTGGGTTATGTTCGCAAAGGCTGTCAACTCTCTGACGGATATATTCCACTGTCACACCCATAGCCTGTGCCATTTCTTCCTGTCCCTTCAAATCGTGTGGTACGAATTCGTGCAAAGGTGGGTCAAGCAAGCGTACATTGACTGGACATCCGTCCATAGCCTTGAATATGCCTTTGAAGTCAGCTTTCTGGTATGGAAGAAGTTTTGCCAGTGCTTTCTTACGTCCTTCAACATCTTGGGCAAGAATCATTTCACGCATTGCCACAATCTTTTGATTGTCGAAGAACATGTGTTCTGTACGGCAAAGTCCTATACCTACAGCACCGAAACCACGAGCCACTTCTGCATCATGAGGAGTGTCGGCATTTGTGCGGACTTTAAGTTTTGTATATTTGTCACACAAGTTCATCAGTTTAGCGAAGTCGCCTGAAACTTCGGCAGCTTTTGTAGGAACTTCACCCTGATATACATCACCAGTACTACCGTTCAAGGAAATGTAATCACCTTCTTTCAATACAGTTCCGTCTATTTCGATAGTACGTGCTTTATAATCTATATTGATTGCTCCGGCACCTGATACACAGCACTTACCCATACCGCGTGCAACAACGGCTGCGTGTGATGTCATACCGCCACGTGCAGTAAGGATACCTTCGGCAGCTGTCATACCTGCAAGGTCTTCAGGTGAAGTTTCGATACGTACCAGAACCACTCTGTGTCCGTCGGCTCTCCACTGTGCAGCATCTTCTGCAAAGAATACTATCTGTCCGCATGCAGCACCCGGTGAAGCTGGAAGACCACGTGTCAGTGCCTTAGCTGTACGTAATGCTTCCTTGTCGAATACAGGGTGGAGAAGTTCGTCAAGTTTGTTAGGTTCGCATCTCTTGATAGCTGTCTTTTCGTCGATGATTCCCTGTTCGAGCATTTCCATTGCTATGCGTACCATAGCAGCACCTGTACGTTTTCCGTTACGTGTCTGCAAGAACCAGAGTTTGCCTTCCTGAACTGTGAATTCCATATCTTGCATGTCGTGATAGTGGTTTTCAAGTTTAGTCTGGATGGCATCAAGTTCTTTGTATATTTCAGGCATAGCTTCTTCCATTGATGGATATTTTGAAGCTCGTTCTTCTTCTGAGATACCCTGAAGAGCAGCCCAACGCTGTGAACCGATTTTTGTAATTTGCTGTGGAGTACGGATACCTGCTACAACGTCTTCACCCTGTGCATTGATAAGGTATTCACCGTTGAAGAGGTCTTCACCTGTAGCAGCATCGCGAGAGAATGCAACACCTGTTGCTGAAGTATCGCCCATGTTACCGAATACCATTGCCTGTACGTTTACAGCAGTACCCCATTCGGCAGGTATTCCTTCCATCTTACGATAGAGGATGGCACGTTCGTTCATCCATGAATCGAATACGGCACAGATAGCTCCCCAAAGCTGTTCGTATGCACATGATGGAAAATCTTTTCCTGTCTGAGCTTTTACAGCTGCCTTGAATCTTGTTACTAACTCTTTCAGGTCTTCTACTTCAAGTTCGTTGTCCAGACGTACACCTTTGGCTTTCTTTACATCTTCTATGATAGCTTCAAACGGATCGATATCTTCCTTGTTTGTTGGTTTCATGCCGAGAACAACGTCACCATACATCTGTACGAAACGACGGTATGAATCCCAAGCGAAACGTTCGTTTCCTGTTTTACGTGCCAAACCGACTACAACTTCATCATTAAGACCTAGATTAAGAATTGTATCCATCATACCAGGCATTGATGCGCGAGCACCTGAACGTACAGAAACTAGAAGTGGATTTTCTACATCGCCGAATTTCGATTTCATCAGTTCTTCTACACCTTTGATAGCCTTTTCTACGTCATCTTTAAGCAGGGCTACTACTTTTTCTTTACCTTCTGCGTAATATTCGTTACATACATCTGTTGTTATGGTGAAGCCTGGAGGAACCGGAACGCCAATAAGATTCATTTCTGCAAGGTTAGCACCTTTTCCCCCTAGTAAGTTTCTCATGTCTGCTTTTCCTTCGGCCTTACCGTTTCCGAAGGTATAGACTCTTTTTGTTTCCATTTTTAATGATAAGGTTTTTTAAGTTATTAGTTATTTTAAGTATTAGTTTCTATCTTTTACTTTAGACCGTAAATAATGTAAAATACAGTCTGTTTTTCTTTAACGATGGCAAAACTATATATTATTTGTGTATAAACAAACATATATATTATATTCTACAACATGTTTTTGCAATGTCTATATAGCAAAATCAACTATTTTTGAAATCATGGTGTTTTGTCAGAAAAAATGACTAAATTTGCCCCAAATTGGTTTTATTCAAAAATAACGTGGCAAGGAAGAAAAAAGAACTACCTTTATTGGAAAAGGTAACAATAACAGATGTGGCCGCAGAAGGCAAGGCCTTGGCTAAAGTGAACGATTTGGTGGTGTTCGTACCATACGTAGTACCGGGAGATGTGGTTGACCTGCAAGTGAAACGTAAAAAGAACCATTATGCAGAGGCAGTGGCAGTGAAGTTTCATGAAAAATCTCCAATGAGAGCAGAGCCTTTCTGTCAGCATTATGGCGTGTGTGGAGGCTGTAAATGGCAGTGTCTTTCGTACGAAGATCAGATAAAGTACAAGCAGAAACAGGTTTTTGATAATCTCACACGTATAGGAAAGGTGGAACTTCCTGAATTCATGCCTATCCTTGGTTCGGAGAAAACCAAATTCTATAGAAACAAACTCGAATTTACATTTTCAAACAAGCGCTGGCTCACCGAGGAAGAGGTGAAGCAGGATGTTAAGTATGACCAGATGAATGCCGTTGGTTTCCATATACCGGGGGCTTTTGATAAAGTTCTGGCCATAGAGAAGTGCTGGCTTCAGGACGACATTTCAAATAGGATAAGAAATGCGATACGTGATTATGCGTATGAGCATAATTTCTCCTTCTTCGATCTCCGTTCGCAGGAAGGATTGCTACGTAACATGATGGTGCGTACGTCTTCTACTGGTGAACTGATGGTTCTGTTGCAATGTAAGGTCGTTACAGATGATGACCGTGCGAAGATGATGGAGATACTTCAGTATGTAGCTGATTCCTTCCCTGAAATAACATCTCTTATGTATGTTATTAATAATAAATGTAATGACACTATAGGCGATCTTGATGTAGAGGCGTTCAAGGGCAAGGATCATATATTTGAAGAAATGGAAGGTCTGAGATTTAAGGTCGGTCCGAAGTCATTCTATCAGACAAACTCCGAACAGGCATATAATCTGTATAAGGTGGCAAGAGAGTTTGCCAGACTCACAGGAAACGAACTTGTTTACGACCTTTATACAGGAACAGGAACTATTGCCAATTTCGTTTCCCGTCAGGCCAAGAAGGTAATAGGTATTGAATATGTATCTGAAGCGATAGAAGATGCAAAGGTGAACTCTGCAATAAACGGTATAGATAACACTCTGTTTTATGCAGGCGACATGAAGGATATACTTACTCAGGATTTCATCAACGAACACGGACGTCCGGATGTTATTATTACCGACCCTCCACGTGCCGGAATGCACAACGATGTGATAGATGTGATAATGTTTGCCGCACCGGAAAGAATTGTTTATGTCAGCTGTAACCCAGCCACACAGGCACGCGATTTGCAGTTGCTTGATCCTATGTATAAGGTTATGGCAGTGCAGCCTGTCGATATGTTCCCTCATACACATCATGTGGAGAATGTAGTACTCCTTGAGAAAAGGAAAGCTTAAGATAACAATACAAAAAAAACAATAAAAGTGGAAGGAAAAAGAAATAGGTCGGGTAGGCGTCCTGTGGCGCGTGCCGCGAATAAATATACTGTATATAATGTGTCGGAGCCGTCGGAACTGATGGAATTTCTGATGAAGAAGATGTCGGGCATAAGCCGTACCAGAGTGAAGGCTTTGCTTACGAACCGTGTGGTGATGGTCGACAATAATATTCAGACATTATATAATTTCCCGCTTAAGCCGGGTATGAAAGTCCAGATTAGCAAGGAAAAGAACAAGCATGAGTTCCGTAATCCTCTTCTTAATATATTATATGAAGATGCTTATCTGATTGTAGTGGAAAAGAAGGAAGGACTTCTGTCTGTTGCCACAGATCATCAGAAGGAACGTACCGCTCAGCATATTTTGAATGAATATGTTAAGCGCCAGCATCCGAGAAATCGTGTCTTTGTGGTGCATCGTCTGGACCGTGAGACGTCCGGTATAATGATGTATGCCAAAGATGAAAAGACTCAGCATACATTGCGTGATAATTGGCATGAAATAGTATTCGACCGTAGATATGTATCCATAGTAATGGGGGATATGGAAAAGGATAAGGGTACCGTACAGTCGTGGTTGACAGACCGCAAACTGTATGTAAGTTCGTGTAACTATGATGATGGAGGAAAACTTTCCATTACACATTATAAGACTATAAAACGTGCCAACGGTTATTCTTTAGTAGAGCTCAATCTTGAAACCGGCCGTAAGAATCAGATACGTGTCCATATGCAGACGCTGGGACATCCTGTTGTGGGAGACCAGCGTTATGGTTGTGAGACAGACCCTTTGGGAAGGCTTGCTCTTCATGCTTTCAAGCTTTGTTTCTATCATCCCGTAACCGGTGAGGTGATGCAGTTCGAAACTCCTTATCCTGCATCATTCAAGAACCTGATGCTCCGTAAATAGTAATCTTTTTTTTAGTCATAACACCCCCTTCTAAAAGGTATCAGAGAGGCTTTTTGTCCTTTTAAAAAAACGCGGGCAAATTTAAGGTAAAATGTGGGCAAGTTTTACCTTAAATTTGCCCGCGTTTTATCTTGTATTTATTAACGCCAGAATTTTATCTGCTGTAGGG
>NZ_JADYTF010000010.1 GCF_021530995.1 Bacteroides caecigallinarum | reverse complement strand
GGAACTTCGTTCTTTGATAAGGATGAGAAACCTGATAGTAAAAGACAGCACCCGTGCGAAGAACCGCATCAAGTCTCTTCTTCGTTTTCATGGCGTAGAGATACCGGAAGAGTTTACCCGCTGCTCCGTTGGCTGTTGGTCCAAACGCTTCCTTTCCTGGTTACAGGCTCTTGAATTGTCTACAGAATATGGCAAGAAGACACTTGAACTTCATCTTGAGCAGTTCATCCGTCTTCGTAAGATGCTTCTGCAGGAGACACGTGCCATCCGTGAGATTTCACGTAAAGCTCCTTTTGAGAAGCCGATACGCCTTCTGACTTCTGTTCCCGGAATAGGCGTTACCACAGCTGCCACCCTGATGGTTGAGCTTGATGATATAGTGCGTTTTAAGAATGCTGACCATCTGGCTTCTTTCATCGGTCTGGTACCAATGTGCCATTCGAGCGGTGAAAGTAACGGCACAGGGGATATAACTATACGCCGACATTTTATGCTTCGGTGTCTTTTGATTGAAGCTGCATGGATTGCAATCCGTAAGGATCCTGCAATGACTGTAGCCTATACGGAATACCGTAAACGTATGAATCCTCAGAAATCAATTGTAAAGATAGCCAGACGGCTTGTAAACAGAATATACTATGTACTCAAACATGAAAAGGAATATATACCGTGTGTTGTCAAATGATACAGAATCCTATAAGGTAAAACAGCTTTCTTTTGAGGGAAATACTATCATATTTATGCGGCTTTGAAGTCCGCTCAAAAAAGTTTGTAACCCTCATTAATGGTTTGACTGATAAAGGAACTTGCAGCCCCTTATGCGGTGTCTGCTGTGGAAAGTTTGTTTTACCATAGGATTATGGTTAGGTTTTCTTAGCCATATCAGACGATATCAGTAATACAAAAAGAGAGGCGTGTGACCGCCTCCCCAAGTAGCATTACTGCGTACCGTCAGGATGCTTATTGCTGGCAGGTTGCTCCTCAGCAGAGCCTACTTCCTCTTAACATCCTGATACAAAGGTATAAAACTAAAGTTAATTATTAATGAATTATCCAACTTTGTTTGGATTTTAAATGGAAGATAATTATGAAAAGATATATTCAACTTTTTACTTTAGGAGCATTCCTGGTAGGTGGCTTGACCAGTTGTAATGACTTTTTGGACAGAGAGCCGCTTGATAAGGTAACACCGGAGAATTTCTTCTCTTCTGAGGAGGAGCTGGCGGCTTATGCTATCAACAACTATAATTTTGAGACAGTTGACGGTTCTTATGGGCTTAATTTCTTTGGAAAAGATAATGATACTGATAATCAGGTAAGTGGAGGTAATAACAGTTTTTGGGTTCCTGGAAACAAAAAAGTTCCTTCTGATGAAGGATACTGGAGTTCAAGCTCCAGTAAGCAATGGTCCTGGAGAAACATTCGCTCATGTAATTATTTCTTTGAACAGGTTTTGCCAAGGTATGAAGCTGGTTCTATTCTTGGTAATCATGATAATGTGAAGCATTATATTGGCGAGATGTATGTTATTCGTGCATATAATTATTATAAAATGCTTTTACGTTATGGTGACTTGCCTATTGTAGAAGTTCCATTGCCGGATATTCAGGAAGATCTTGTAGCTGCAAGTGAACGTCAGCCTCGAAATAAAGTGGCACGTTTCATTATAGAGGATTTAAAAAGAGCTCAAGAACTTCTGTTGGACAAATCGCCTGATGGTAAGAAAAACAGAATCAGTAAAAATGTAGCTTATCTGCTCCATGCACGTGTGGCATTGTTTGAGGCTACATGGGAAAAATATCATCGCGGTACAGCTTTTGTTCCTGGTGGAACAGGTTGGCCTGGAAAAGATTCTCAGGGATATAATGCTGATACTGAAATCAATTACTTCTTGGATGAAGCGATGAGTGCTTCTAAAGTGGTAGGTGACCAGATGGTTGATGTGTTGGCCGAAAATACAGATACACCTGAAGGTATGAATGCTTCTTTGGAATCAATTAATCCATATTATACTATGTTCTGTGATGAAGATATGAGTGGTTATGACGAAGTCTTGTTGTGGAAACAGTTCAGTGTGGAGATGAATGTCACTAATAATCTTCAGATGGAATTGGAACGTAACGGTGCCGGTTCAGGATGGACAAGAGGTATGGTTAACTCATTCCTTATGAGAAACGGTTTGCCTATATATGCTTCTGGTTCAGGTTATGATCCTAATTGGGAAGTTGAAGGTGTGAACAAAACTTTGACGGACCGTGACTCTCGTATCGTTATTTTTACAAAAAAACCTGGTGATGTCAACTATTACAATGCTGATGGAACATCAGATGTAAGTAAGATAGATTTGATTTTTGGTGATAGCCAGACTGGAACAACTACTGGTTATATTATCAAGAAAGGTAAGCATTATTCGCCAGTTATGGCTAACGACCATAGTCAGGGAACTTCAGGTGGTATCGTTTTCCGTGGTGCTGAAGCTTTGTTAATATATATGGAAGCTTCTTATGAAAAGAATGGCAATATTGATGCTACTGCTGATAAATATTGGAGGGCTTTGCGTACACGTGCAAAAGTTGATCCTGACTATAACAAGACTATAGCCGCTACAGATATGATGAAAGAAGCGGAAGGCGACTTTGGTGCTTATTCACATGGTCAGTTAATTGACGCTACATTGTATAACATTCGCCGCGAACGTCGTAATGAGTTGTGCGCAGAAGCATTGAGATGGGAAGATTTGAAACGATGGAGAGCGCTTGACCAGTTGAAGGATACACCGTTCCGTCCACAGGGTATGCTTTATTGGGGTAGTGTATATGAAGAACAAACGAAAGACAAATGTATTGTCGATCCAGCTAAGGGAAATATGTCTCCTGAATCATCTGGACCATATATCTATCCTTATGAAAAAATAACTGTTAATAATGATATCTACAATCAGGGCGGATTCAAATTTACACCGGCTCACTATCTTGAACCAATTGGTGCAGCGGTATTCCGTCAGACAGCAGCTAATGCCGATGATTTTACTTCTTCTAATGTCTACCAGAACCCTGGTTGGTCTTATGAAGCAAATACTGGTGCAATGAATGTAGAATAATTCGTATTATAGTGAATAATCGCTAAGTGGTGCTTGGCACGATTGTTGGCAATATAATATTGGAACCTGCCTTTAGTAGTTTTGATTTTGTCATACTAATTTAAATTATGAAATATGGACAAAATAGAATGCTATGGGCAGGTTTTTTGTTGGCTTTTGTTTGCATTAGTTTAATTTGAGAATGAATAAATATATTTCATTGCAAATATGAAATCGTATCTTTCTCAAGTCTTCCAATTGCTAAACTAAAGAATTATATAACCATTTCTTTAAGAAAGTTTTCTCTAGCTATAAAACATGCACCTATTGATCCGCTGTTTTCATTTAATTTAGACAGAACCATATTTGTATTCCTGTTCACAATCTTTAGTGTATATTTCTTCACAGATGATCTTAGTGGAAGAAAGAAATAGTCGCCTGTCGCAGCCAGGCTTCCACCTATAATTATCAATTCAGGATTTAAAAGGTTTATAAGGTTTGCCACATGTTTTCCAAGTTCACTTCCTATGTTTTCCACTATATCAATGCACAGCAAGTCTTCTGAATTTGTGGCCTCTATTATATCCGATAATGTTATCTTGTCATTATTGTTGAATTTTTGGGATAAAATAGAGCTTTTGCCTTTCTTCAGACTCTCCATGAGCTTTCTGTATAAAGCCGATCCGGAGACTTCTGTTTCGAGGCATCCCTTTTTCCCGCAATGGCAAAGTATTTCATTGTCATACGCATAGAAATGTCCCAATTCACCTGCAAAGCCATCTTTTCCTCTGACTGTCTCTCCATTAACTAAAAGTGCAGATCCAAGTCCCCATCCTATGTTTATGAATACTATATTTTTTTCTTTATATTTTTCTAAAAACAGTTCTCCTAAAAACATGGCTCTTGTGTCGTTTTCTATTACTATTTTAAGATTAAGTTCATATTCCAGTACTTCAGTAATAGGGTCGTCAAGAAAGCTGAAATAAGTATGACTTATTCCTTCTTCAGAATGAATCCTTCCGGGGATGTTTATTCCGATATATTTGAGTAAGGTTTTATTTATTCCCCATTCTTTAATTATATCATTTATCAGATTGCATAAATTCTTCAGACCTCTGGATGAGTTTTCAAGAACATACTTACAGGTCTTGTTTTTTTTAATATTTCCACCAAAATCCATGATGCTGAAATTGATGTAATCTTTCTTTATATCCACACCCATAAATAAACCGATGTTATTATTCACTGTATATAATGATGGTGGTCTGCCTTCATTCCGTTCACCTTTACCTGCATTGATTATATAATTGTTTTCATACAGATAAGAAATTAATTTGTTGGTAGTAGGCATACTTAAATCCATTTCCTTGGATATTAAAGGTACAGTAAGCTCTCCTCTTTCAATAAAGAACTCAAGAAGTTCTTTTGGTGTGATTTTAAATTTATTTTTACTTCTATCCATAAGTTTTTCATATTGTCTGGTACAAATATATAAAATGTTTATTAAAACGTTTTATATAAGTAGTGAAAAAAGGATATATAATGATTTTTTTTGTCCTAGTTATATAAAACGTTTTATGAAACTTCATGGTATGAGTTGGGTTTTAATCATATAAATCTGTTTTACAACATAATAAAAGCTTTTTTTATGTTTTTTCTTAATAAAAACATAATGAAATTGTTGTCGCAATCTTTTTAAATTTAACTTTGCACTAGAAATATACTTAAATTTTTATACAATGGAAAAAATTATTGGCTTAATCGATGCTCCTTTTACTCCTTTTTATGAAAACGGAGAAGTTAATCTGGAACCTATAGCTGCATATGCAGCAATGCTTGCAAAGAATGGTCTTAAGGGTGTATTTATCAACGGCTCATCCGGCGAAGGATATATGCTTACAGAAGACGAACGTATGAAACTTGCTGAAGAATGGGTACGCGTAGCACCTGAAGGTTTCAAGGTTATTGTCCATGTAGGAAGCTGCTGTGTAAAGGCCAGCAAGATGCTAGCCGAACACGCACAGAAGATTGGTGCATGGGGTATTGGCGCAATGGCTCCTCCATTCCCAAAGGTAGGCCGCATAGAAGAACTCGTAAAATACTGTGAGGAAATTGCAGCCGGTGCTCCTGATCTACCTTTCTACTATTATCATATTCCGGCATTTAACGGTGCATTCCTTCCAATGGTTGAATTGCTGAAGGCTGTAGACGGACGAATTCCTAATTTTGCAGGAATCAAATATACTTTCGAAAGTATATATGAATACAATCAGTGCAGACTGTATAAAAACGGTAAATACGACATGCTTCACGGTCAGGATGAAACTATTCTTCCTTCACTGGCTATGGGTGGTGCGCAAGGAGGAATCGGTGGAACAACCAATTACAATGGCATCAACCTTGTTGGTATAATCGACGCATGGAAGGCTGGAGATATAGAAAAGGCTCGCGAACTGCAGAACTTCTCACAGGAAGTCATCAATGTTATCTGCCATTATAGAGGTAACATCGTAGGCGGCAAGAGAATAATGAAACTTATAGGTTTGGATTTGGGTAAGAACCGTACTCCTTTCCAGAATATGACAGATGAAGAAGAAGCTCGTATGAAGGCTGAGCTTGAGGCCATCAACTTCTTTGAGCGTTGCAATAAATTTTAAATCGTACAGCTATGCCTACAGATAAATATTTTGAATATTGGGCGGAACGTTATAAAGATGATCTTACCAATAATATACTTCCTTTCTGGTTCAAATATGGACTGGACAAAGAGAACGGCGGTATATACACATGTGTTGCCAGAAACGGACAACTGATTGATACCACTAAATCTGTCTGGTTCCAGGGACGCTTCGCTTTCGTATGCGCTTATGCATATAATAATGTAGAAAAACGTCAGGAATGGCTTGACGCCGCAAAATCTACAATAGATTTCATTGAGAAACACTGTTTTGATACCGACGGCAGAATGTATTTCGAAGTTGCTGCCAATGGCACACCTTTAAGAAAAAGAAGATATGTCTTTTCTGAAAGTTTCGCGGCAATAGCAATGGCTGAATATGCCCTGGCCACAGGTAGCGAGGAATATGCCCGCAAGGCATTGAAGCTGTTCAAGGATATGAGACGCTTCATCAAGACTCCGGGTATACTGGAACCAAAATATTTGCCGACAGTACAAGCCCAAGGACATTCCATTACTATGATAATGGTGAATGTGGCCACATGTATAAAAAAAGTGATTTCCGATCCGGAACTTGATACACAGCTTGAAGAGTCAATATTTGCGCTGAAAAATTATTTCATGCATCCCGAATTCAAGGCTCTTCTTGAGATGGTGGGACCGAAGGGTGAGTTCATTGATACTATAAACGGCAGAACAATCAACCCGGGACACTGTATCGAGACGGCATGGTTCCTGTTTGATGTCGCGGCATCGCGTGGCGGTGACAAAGAACTTGTTGACATGGCTCTTACTATCCTCGACTGGTCATGGGAATGGGGATGGGACAAGCAGTATGGAGGAATCATAAACTTCAAGGACTGCAGAAATCTGCCTCCTCAGGATTATTCTCAGGATATGAAGTTCTGGTGGCCTCAGACAGAAGCAATAATAGCCTGTCTGTATGCCTACAAGATAACCGGAGATGAAAAGTATCTGAAGCGTCATAAGATGGTCAGTGACTGGACATACGCCCATTTCCCTGATAATGAATTTGGCGAATGGTACGGTTATCTGCACCGCGACGGTACAGTAGCACAACCGGCAAAAGGAAATCTCTTCAAGGGACCTTTCCATATTCCGAGAATGATGATCAAGGGATTTATGTTATGCAATGAAATAGTAAAATAGTTTAATAAAATTTAGAATCTAATATCGTGAATAAAACATCAAAGATTTATCCATGGGTGGTTGTCGCTCTTCTGTGGGGAGTTGCCCTACTTAATTATATGGATCGCCAGATGTTGAGCACAATGAAGGAAAGTATGCAGATTGATATAGTAGAACTTCAATCTGCTACCAACTTCGGCTGGCTGATGGCTATATTCCTATATATTTATGGATTTATGAGCCCTGTATCCGGTATTATAGCGGACAGACTCAACAGAAAATGGCTTATTGTAGGCAGTTTATTTGTTTGGTCAGCGGTAACGTATCTGATGGGTGTAGCAACAACCTTCAATCAGGTGTTCTGGCTCAGAGCACTTATGGGAGTAAGCGAAGCACTATATATTCCTGCCGGACTTTCACTGATTGCTGATTATCACACAGGAAAATCCCGTTCCTTGGCTGTTGGTATTCACATGACCGGTCTTTACACCGGACAGGCAGTCGGCGGTTTTGGCGCGACAGTAGCTGCCGCATATTCATGGCACACAACCTTCCATTGGTTTGGTATAATCGGTATAGTGTATGCTCTGATACTGATGCTGTTTCTGAAAGACAAGAAATCGGATGAACTTCTGGATACGGTGTCTCAAGAAAATCCGGTGCCACAGAAAGAACCTGTACTTGTCAGTCTCAAATCTCTTTTCACGAATGTGGCTTTCTGGGTTATTCTGTTGTATTTTGCGGCTCCAAGTCTCCCGGGATGGGCTACCAAGAACTGGTTGCCTACTCTGTTTGCCGAAAATCTGGATATGCCTATGTCGCAGGCAGGACCTTTGTCTACGATAACGATAGCTGTATCATCGTTCCTTGGAGTGATACTTGGCGGAATACTGTCTGATAAATGGGTTCAGAAGAATATCCGCGGACGAGTATATACCGGAGCTATAGGATTGGGATGCACAATTCCTGCTCTTCTGCTTTTGGGATTTGGCGATAATATAGTGGCAATAGTAGGTGCCGGCCTGTTCTTTGGAGTAGGTTACGGAATGTTTGACGCCAATAACATGCCTATACTATGTCAGTTCGTATCCGTAAAACAGAGAGCTACAGCATACGGAATGATGAATATGGTAGGAGTGTTTGCAGGAGCTTTCATAACAAGCCTTCTCGGACAGTGGAGTGATGGAGGTAACTTAGGTATGGGATTTGCCATGCTTGCAGTAGTGGTATTGATAGCTCTTTGTGCCCAACTTTACTTCCTTAAACCAAAAGTAGACAATCTTCAATAGGTGCTGAAATATATCGTGTAATTTAAAATAAACTACTAATGATTGTTACAAACTTAAATAATACAGAAAGAATAGAGTCTCTTCATCCTCTATTCAAGAAATTGTTTGATTATGTAAAGACTCATGACATACTTAATACTCCATGTGGACGTATAGATATTGATGGTGATAACCTCTACATAAACAATGTAAACCCAGAATGTATTCCTGCAGAGAAACAGGTGCTTGAAGTTCACCGTGACTATATAGATGTCCAGATTCTTCTGCAAGGAAAGGAAACAATAGGATGGAAAGCCCTGGAAGATTCAAAGGAAGAAGTAAAACCATACGAAAAGGAGGGTGACTGTGCCTTGTATTCGGACACTCCTACCACATGGATACATCTTGTTCCCGGTCAGTTGGCTATATTTTTCCCCGAAGATGCTCATGCACCAGTAATAGGAGAAGGGAAAATCAGGAAGATGATTGCAAAAGTAAAACTATAACTAATATTCAATTTATGAAAAAACTGTTTTTATCACTTTTATGCCTTTTGTCGATAATGTCGGTTAAAGCAGCAGATACGATTCTTGTAAAATCGCCTCAGATACCGATTCTTATAGAAAGACATGACAATGTATTGTTCTACATGCGTCTGAACGCCAATGAAACTAAGGTTTTAGACAATGTGACAGTGAATTTCGGCAAAGATGTAAATCTGAATAATATCAAGTCGCTGAAACTTTACTATAGCGGAACAGAGGCGCTACAAGACAGAGGTAAAGGAAGATTTGCTCCTGTAGAGTATATATCGAGCCATAATCCGGGTAAGACCCTTTCTGCAAATCCTTCTTATTCGGTAATGAAATCCGAAGTTACAAAAATAAAGAATACTATAGTTCTTGAAGGCAAGCAGAAACTTTTCCCGGGAGTAAACTTCTTCTGGGTAAGTCTGGAAATGAAAGAAACAGCTCCGATATCTTCAGTGCTTACTGCTTCTGTATCATCTGTAAAGGCCGATGGAAAGAATCTGCCTGTGAAGACTGTATCCGAGGATAATATTATTCGCCGCATGGGTGTTGGTGTACGTCATGCAGGAGATGACGGTTCGGCAGCTTTCCGTATACCCGGACTTGTCACTTCCAACAAAGGAACACTTCTTGGAGTATACGACGTGAGATATAACAGCAGTGTCGACCTTCAGGAACATATCGATATAGGACTTAGCCGTAGTACGGACGGTGGTCAGACTTGGGAAAAGATGCGCATACCTATGGCTTTTGGCGAATACGATGGCTTGCCATCGGCACAGAACGGTGTTGGTGACCCTTCAATCCTTGTTGATACGAAAACAAATACCATCTGGATAGTAGCCGCATGGACTCACGGCATGGGTAATCAGAGAGCATGGTGGAGTTCTCATCAGGGAATGGACTTGAACAATACCGCCCAGCTCGTAATGGTGAAGAGTACTGACGACGGCAAGACATGGTCTGAGCCAATCAACATCACTGAGCAAGTAAAACTTCCTGAATGGTATTTCTTGCTTCAAGGCCCCGGAAGAGGTATTACCATGAGCGACGGTACGTTGGTATTCCCAATCCAGTTCATCGACAAGACACGTATTCCTAATGCAGGAATAATGTACAGTAAGGACGGTGGAAAAACATGGAAAATCCATAATCATGCCAGAACAAATACCACAGAGGCTCAAGTTGCAGAAGTTGAGCCAGGTGTTCTTATGCTTAACATGCGAGACAATCGTGGCGGAAGCCGTGCTGTTTACACAACTACAGACTTAGGTAAGACTTGGAAAGAGCATGAATCATCGCGTACGGCACTTCGCGAACCGGTATGTATGGCAAGTCTTATTAGTGTGAAGGCAGAGGACAATGTTCTTGGTAAGGACATACTCATCTTCTCCAATCCAAACTCTACAAGTCAGAGGAAAGACATCACTATTAAGATAAGTCTTGACGGTGGTTATACATGGTCAGAAGATCATCAGTTGCTTCTTGATGAAGGCTACAACTGGGGATATTCATGTCTGACAATGGTAGATAAAGAAACGATAGGTATTCTTTATGAAAGCAGTGTAGCCCACATGACATTCCAGAGTGTAAAACTGAAAGATATAATTAAATAAAATAACGATGAGAAATTATTATTATTCTTTTATTAACTTAATTTAATTACAATGAGAAAAACACTAAAATCAGTAAGTATGTTGCTGTGTATCAGTGGTTTACCACTGGGGGGGGTAAATGCTGTATCCTCACCTTTAGTTAATGAAATAAAGGAATTGCAGCAGGAAAATGTATGTAAAGGTGTAGTAAAAGATGCATTAGGTGAAACTGTAATCGGAGCATCGGTAGTTGTTAAGGGAACAACCAATGGTACTATAACAGGATTTGACGGTGACTTCTCCCTAAACAATGTGAACAAAGGAGATGTTATCGAAATCTCTTTTGTCGGTTATACAACTCAAACAATCAAATGGGACGGACAGGATTTGATTGTTACACTTAAAGAAGATACTCAAACACTTGAGGAAGTAGTTGTAACTGCATACGGTGGAAAAACTCTCCGTTCAAAGATGACAAACTCTATAGCTAAGGTTGATAAAGATGTTTTAGCAAAAGGTATCCACTCAAATCCGGCACAAGCTTTATCGGGTGCAGTTTCTGGTTTACAGGTGCGTCAGACTTCTGGTGACCCAGGTGCTACGCCAACTCTAATTTTACGTGGTGGTACTAGTCTTGACGGATCTGGATCTCCACTTGTAATCGTAGATGGAGCACAACGTTCTTTAAGTGACATTAACCCTGCCGACATTGAATCTATAGAAGTGATGAAGGATGCAGGAGCGACTGCTATATATGGTGCACGTGCAGCCAATGGTGTGGTTTTGGTAACTACAAAACGTGGTAAAGAAGGAGTCAGTAGTATAGGTGTAAAGGCAAGATTTGGTTTGAATTACTTTAACAATAACTATAATTTCCTTGGTGCTGAAGACTATATTTATTGGATGCGTACAGCTCATCAGAGAGCTTCACAGGTTTATAAGGATTCCAAAGATGTTTGGAGAGGATGGAATACTATGAACAGCTTGACATCAAATCAACCTTATGGAACAGGTAATATCTATTTTAATCCTGACGGTACTGTAGCAGATGGAAATAAGGTGGTTAATGCCAATTGGAGTGTCATGAAGTATACTGATGATTTAGCATTTCTATTGAATAAAGGTTGGCAAACAATGATAGATCCTGTTTATGGTGACAAGTTGATATTTAAGGAATTTATGTTAGAAGATGTCAATGTAAACTCACCGGCATTAAGCCAGGATTATACTATTGATTTTACAGGTGGTAATGACAAAGGTAAATATTATGCATCAGTAGGTTTCAATAACTCTGAAGGTAATGCTGTAAATAACTGGTATAAGCGTTTTACTTTTACGTTTAATGGTGATTATAAAATCAAGCCATGGCTTACTTCTAACTCTTCATTCAGTTATTCACACAATACTTGGTACGGTCTGGTTGGTGGTACTGATGTACAACACTACTTCAGCCGCGTTTTTTCCGTACCTCCAACGTTCCGTGGAAAAAATGAAGATGGTGAATGGTTGATAGGTGTGCGTGGTACGCAGGATGGTAATGTATTGGCATACATGGACGCACTTAAGAGAGACAATAATACTGACAAGTTTACAATAACACAGGCATTGACGGCTCATCTTTACAAAGGTTTGGATTTAAAGTTTAGTGGAACTTGGTACTACGAAGACGAAAAACTTGAACAGTTCAACCGTGACTATATGACTGGTGTAAATTCATGGAACAGAGAAAGGTATTCATACGACTATTATGACCGTGACTTGAATCAGACTTACAATGTGATTGCAACATATAATACCAATATAAAGAGACATAGTTTGAATGCAATGTTAGGTTTCGAATACTATATTGCACAGAGGAAAGGTTTTTCAGCATCAGGTAGATACGCTCCAACAGATGAGTTCCAGGATTTGCAATATACTGATCCAAAGCAAAGAAGTGTTGATTCATGGCATAGCGAAAATCGTATCATGTCATTCTTTGGAAAGGTTGATTATGACTTTGATAGCAAATATCTTATATCTGCTGTGCTAAGACGAGATGGTTATTCACGTCTTTCATCAGATCAAAGATGGGGTATTTTCCCTGGTATATCAGCTGGTTGGGTAATTGGAAAAGAAGAATTCATGGAAGATCTGAAAGATGTTATATCATTTGCAAAACTTCGTGCCAGTTATGGAGCCAATGGTAATGTGGATACAAATTTCATCGGAAACTATACAGTTCAGGGTAGTTATGGTTCACAAGGTAAGTATATGAATAATGGTGCAACACTTATGTCAGAATTACCAAATCCAAATCTGACTTGGGAAAAGTCATATACATTTGAGTTGGGTGCTGATTTAAGTTTCTTGGCAAATAGATATAATATGAATGTAACATATTATAACCGCCGTACAAAAGATAAACTAGCATACATTACTTTGCCTTCACATTCTGGAATCAGTTCATTCTTGAGCAATAATGGTGAAATCCAAAATCAGGGAGTTGAAATCGAAATCAATGCCAAACTGCTTGAAAGTGAAGACTGGAAGTGGAATCTAGGTTTCAATATATCTTACAACAAGAATAAGGTTATTTCCTTGCCTAATAATGGCCTTCAGAACAACATGCAGAATGCATTTGAGGTGTACACAGGAAATGGAACAGAGAAAATGTGGGTTGGTGGATACCAGGAAGGACAAGAACCTGGAGCTATTTATGGTTTCTTGGCTGAAGGTATATACAAAAGTTATGATGAAATACCAGGTGATTTGATTGACATATCTTCTGGTAATAACGGTTCTTCAAATAAGAAGCTTTATGGACCGGATGCTTGGGCAAAACTGTCTGATGCTGAAAAAGCAAACGGACTTCCTATCCAACCTGGTGATATAAAATGGAAGGATGTGAATGGTGATGGCGTTATAGATAATTTTGATAAAGTCAAGCTTGGAAGTGCTGTTCCTAACTGGACTGGTGGTTTCAATACGACTTTGTCATGGAAAGGTCTGTCACTAACCGCACGTTTCGACTATGCATTAGGACACAAAATTTGGGATTCAAAGACTCCTTGGATTATGGGTAACATGCAGGGTACTTATAATACCATTGATGCGGTATTTGATACTTGGACTCCAGAAAATCCAAATGCTAAATATCCAACTTATGTGTTTGCAGACCAGTTGGGTAAACGTAATTACGCTCGTGATAACAGCAGTATGTTTGTGAAGAATGCAAGCTATCTTGCTATCCGTGAAGTTTCATTGAACTACAGTCTTCCTCAGGCATGGGTTAAGAAACTTATGATGGAAAGACTTGACTTAAATATTACAACTCAGAATTTAGGTTATATTACAGCTGCTAAGTATGTAGCTTCTCCTGAATATGGTTCAAGTGGATGGGGAGGTTATCCATTGCCTACTAATCTAGTATTTGGTTTAAATGTAACATTCTAAAATTGATAAATTAAGATTATGAAAAAAATTTTATATAGCACTATTGGCGCGTTGATGTTTTCTTTGATTGGATGTGACACGCTGGACTTAGCACCGGAAGATTACTCTGGAGCAGGAAATTATTGGAAAAATGAAGGTCAAGTAGCAACATTCATGAATGGGTTGCATGTCCATTTAAGAGGTGATTATACTTCACAGATGGTTTTGGGAGAACTGAGAGGTGGAACTATGCGTAATGGTACTTCTTCAGTTGGTACATCTTTAGATTATGCAAGTTTGATAATCAATGACTTGCGTACTACAAATACAGGTGTGTCTAACTGGAACGGATATTATAGTCGTATATTGCAAGTCAATCATTTCATTGAAGAAGTAGAAAATGCCTGTACTTTTTTGAGTGAATCAGAACGTAACACTTATTTAGGTCAAGCATACGGTTTACGAGCATACTACTACTTCATGTTGTATAGGACGTATGGTGGTGTACCGTTGGAGAAGGAAATTAAAGTGGCGGACGGAAGTATTGACGCTCCGAGTCTTTATCTTGAACGTTCTTCTGCTGAAGATATTCTTAATTTCATAAAAGATGATATTAAAAAATCAGAGGAAGGATTCGGTACAACAGAGGAATTCAATAAATATTATTGGTCCAAATATGCAACATTGTTTTTAAAAGCACAAGTATATATGTGGTCTGCCAAGGTAACAACAAATGACGATACCAAAGCTCATACCGCAACAGGTGAATCGGATTTGTTGATTGCTGAAAAAGCTTTGAACGATATTATAGGAAGTAACAAGTTCGAATTGTTGCCTGATTATGCTGATATATTTGATGTGTCTAAAAAGGATTCAAATAAAGAATCAATATTATCATTATATTTTGAGCGTACAGAAGCTACCAATTGGGGAAGTCAATTCGTAAGTAATCCATCTCTTGTTGTTGGAGTTATGTATGATACAAACGGCGATATGATAATGGAAGATGTTCTTGAATTGGGTTCGCAAGGATTGTTGAGATATGAATGGAAAGAATCATTTGTAAAATCGTTTGATGCTAATGACAAACGCCGCTCAACTATGTTCCGTGAATTTTATTCTTCTAAAGATATAGAAGACGGTACATTGTCTGGATTTGGATCAGAAATGCTTAAGTATATAGGTCATACGGATGAAGGTTTGCGTTATTTTGACAGTGATGTTATTATGATGAGATATGCTGAAGTTCTCCTTATGATGGCTGAAGTTGCGAATGGATTAGGTAAACCTTGCGCTTCTTATATAAATGATGTCCGTGAACGTGCATGTGGAACTGGTAATTATGTTGAATATGTTGATGGAAGCTATGCTGAAAATGAATTAGCTATACTTAAAGAACGCGACAAAGAATTTTTTGCCGAAGGTAAGAGGTGGTTTGATGTTGTACGTATGCATGATGCAGAAAAAAAACCATTAGTATTCTCTGCTGATGCTGCTTATCCAAATGAACTTAGTGGACAGAAAGCTCCTATTTTGAATGCTGATACAGAACAGCACAAACTGTTATGGCCAATTAATATTGATTTGATAACTGCCGACCCATTGCTTAAGCAGACTTGGGGTTATAAAAAGGCTGAGGGCCTTGAGTAATGTTTGAGTCTTATGCAAGAAATATATAGTCTGAATTAACGGACTTCTTTTCATTATTACTTTTGCCTGGGTTTATATCCCGGGCAAAAGTATTTTTTATTTTCAATATGATTTTAAAAAAAATGCTTTATTGTTAGGCTCCACTGGCTTATACCTTTGCAGATATTTGAAAAATACTGATCTGTTTTTATACCATCTATTAGTATTCGAGAAATAACGAAAGTAACGTATTCATCCATATCTTTAATCTTTCCTTTAGTGTATATTATGAAAAAGTCAATGTGTCTTATCTTCTTTATTTTATTTTTTTTACATATACTCCCGACAAAGGCTTGTGAAGTAAATTTGTTACCTTATCCTCAACAAACAAATTTCGGAAATGAATGTTTCATTATTGATAAAGTAAATTTGAAAACGCCAATATTAAAAAACAAGCTAGAAATTTTTATCAGGGAATCAGGTGGAAGCTTATGTGATAAGACCGATAAAACGATTGAGGTTCGTTTAATAAACTCTATTGGTGAATTGAAAACAAATTTAGAGGAAGCATATAGACTTAAAGTATATAAGAATAACATAATAATAGAAGCCATAACTGAACGTGGAGTATATATGGCTTTACAAACGCTATATCAATTGCAGGTGAATAAAGATGATTATATTTATATAAGAGAATGTGAAATCACAGACTGGCCAGCCTTTCGCGTAAGAGGTTTTATGCATGATGTAGGCCGAACTTATATTTCGATGGATGAATTAAAAAAAGAAATTGATTTGCTCAGTAAGTTCAAAATAAATGTATTTCATTGGCATCTGACAGAGAATCAGGCATGGCGACTCGAAAGTAAACTATATCCAGAGCTTAATTCACCTGAAAATATGACACGTATGCCTGGAAAATTCTACACTTTGGATGAAGCTAAAGAACTTGTGGAATTTTGCAAGGAACGTTATGTTACCTTGATACCTGAAATAGATATGCCAGGACATAGTGAAGCATTTGTCAGGGCATTTAAAACAGATATGCAATCAGAGAAAGGAATAAAGATTCTGAAAAACCTCATGGATGAGGTTTGTGAAACTTTTGATGTTCCTTATATTCATATAGGTACAGACGAAGTGGAATTTACTAATCATGATTTTGTACCAGAAATGGTTTCTTATATCAGAAATAAAGGTAAGAAAGTTATATCATGGAATCCAGGCTGGAATTATAGGCCAGGCGAAATAGACATGACTCAATTATGGAGTTATAGAGGAAAAGCACAGAAAGGTATTCCTGCTATTGATTGTAAATTTCATTATATAAATCATTTCGATATTTATGCAGATTTAGTAGCTTTGTATAATAGTAGAATTTGTAATGTGGATAAAGGTGATGGTGATATTGCTGGTTCTATTATTGCTATTTGGAATGACAGATACATTGATAATGAAAAACAAATTTTAGCGGATAATAATTTTTATGCCAACATGCTTGCTTTTGCTGAAAGAAGCTGGAGGGGAGGAGGAAATTGTTATTTCGATGGTAAAGGTACTTTGCTGTGGCCTGAAAACACGGCTATTAATAAAGAATTCGAGGATTTTGAAAACAGAATGTTATGGCATAAATATAATACGCTTAAAGGAGAACCATTTCCTTACGTCAAACAGTCTAATGTAAAGTGGAAAATCACAGAGGCTTTTCCTAATGATGGGAACCTTGATATGTCTTTTCCTCCTGAACATGAGGAAAGTGATTTTTACAAATACAAAGGAAAAGAGTATAAGACCAGTTGTATTTACGGTGCGGGAGTATATTTACGTCATGTCTGGGGAAATCTTGTCCCTGGGTTTTACGACAAACCAAAAGAAAATCATACAGCGTATGCTTATACTTGGGTACATTCACCTATTGAACAGAAAGTAGGACTTAATATAGATTTTCAAAACTATAGTCGTTCGGAAAGTGACTTACCACCATTGCCTGGAACTTGGGATTATAAAGGCAGTAGGATTTGGTTAAATAAAGAAGAAATTCTTCCACCTCATTGGATAAACAATCATAAGGAAAGAAGTAATGAAATAGCGTTAGCAAATGAAAACAGTGCATCAAGACCTCCTATTAAAGTCACTCTCAATAAAGGATGGAACAAGATTTTTATAAAGCTTCCTGTAGGCCGTTTTCAATCGAAGGAGACAAGACTTGTAAAATGGATGTTTAATGTTGTATTTGTATCTATTGATGGCAAAGCGGAACTGAAAAATATTGTATATTCAACCGATAATCCTTATAAAAACTAATATATATGAGAAGAATAGTATTTTTTTTGATATTTTGTTTATATAACATTTATATATTTTCACAAGAAAGGAAATATTCCACTTACTATTACCAGAGAGCAACTTTGTTTGAGAAGCTCAGTGTTACGCCAGATGATATCTTGTTTGTAGGAAACAGCATTACAGATGGAGCGGAATGGTTTGAGCTGTTTAGAAATCCTAAAGTAAAGAACAGAGGTATAAGTGGAGACACAACTTATGGAGTGTATGACAGAATTTCCACATTACTTAAAGGGCATCCCAAGAAGATATTTTTGATGATTGGAATAAACAATGTACCACAAGGTGAAAGTGCTGATACAATAGCATATGGAATACATAAGATTGTAGAAAAGATTAAAACTGAATCTCCTGTCACTAAAATCTATCTGCAAAGCATATTGCCTGTAAATCCGGATTTGAATATGTTTCATGGTCATACTTCCAGATGGGAAATTATACCGGACATAAATAAGGCTATAAAGAATATCGCAGAAAGAGAAAACGCTGAATACATTGATCTGTACAGCCACTTCGTTAATGAAGAAGGTAAAATGGATTTGAAATATACCAACGACGGTCTGCATCTATTGGGCGACGGATATTTATTATGGAGAGATGTTGTTAAACCATATATAAACGAATAACTATGAGAAAGTTGGCGCTTATTTTATATTTATTTGTCTGTTTATCTATAAATGCCGTGGATTCAATAAAAGTTGCCTGTGTAGGAAACAGTATAACATATGGTATTGGAGTAAAAGACAGGGAAAAAGATTCGTATCCGGCATTATTACAGACAATGTTGGGAGACGAATATTTTGTAGGTAATTTTGGCAAACCTGGTGCAACTTTGTTGAACAAAGGCCACAGACCATATACCGAACAGAAAGAGTATGAAGATGCTCTTGCATTTAATGCTGATATTATAGTTATTCATCTTGGAGTAAATGATACCGATCCTAGAGATTGGCCCGATTTTAGGGATGATTTCATTAAAGATTATATCTCACTAATTGACTCATTTAAGAGTGTAAATTCTAATGCTAGAATAATTATAGCCGGTATAACACCAATATGGGACAGGCATCCAAGATTTCTTTCCGGTACTAAGGTATGGCAGGATGAGATAAGAGATAAAATAAGTGTCGTAGCTGACATCTGTGGTGTAGAATTTATTGATTTTTATTCTGTCCTGCATAATCATCCTTTCATGTTCCCGGATGCTATACATCCTAATGAGGAAGGTGCATCGATATTGGCAAAGACAGTTTATTCTGCAATTACTGGTAATTATGGTGGACTTAAGGTGCCGGAAATTTATAGTGATAATATGGTTCTACAAAGAGACGTTCCTTTAAAATTATCCGGTACATCGAATGCCAATGATCATATTATAGTTGAGATAAATGGTAATAAATATGAAACAGTAACAGACAATAGAGGTTGTTGGAATATTGTAATCGAACCGTTATCAGCAAAAAGAAATATAACGATGTCGGTATCAAATGGATATAAAAACCTTGTTTTCAAAAATGTTGCAGTAGGTGAAGTCTGGCTATGTTCGGGACAATCTAATATGGAGTTTATGTTGAAAAACTCAGTGGATGCCAAAGAAGAACTTAAAAATTCAGGAAACAGTAATATAAGACTATTTGATATGAAACCCAGATGGAAAACTGATGCTGTAGAGTGGCCGGAATCTGCATTGGATTCTGTAAACCATCTGGAGTATTATCGAAAAACTACATGGGAAGAATGTAATCCAGAAATAGTAAAAGATTTTTCAGCTGTAGCCTACTATTTTGGTAAAATGTTGCAAGACAGTCTTGATGTTCCAATTGGACTAATATGCAATGCTGTTGGGGGCTCTACTACAGAATCATGGATTGACAGAAACACGTTGGAAAGGAAATTTCCTTTTATACTGAGTGATTGGAGAAATAACGACTTTATCCAAAAGTGGGCAAGAGATAGGGCTTCACTTAATATAAAGAAATCAGGTTCTGTATTCCAGCGTCATCCGTATGAACCGTGTTATTTGTTTGAGGCTGGTATCATTCCCTTACAGCAATTCCCGATAAAAGGTGCAATATGGTATCAAGGTGAATCTAACGCACATAATGCTGAGGCTCATGAGAGTCTTTTTAAATTGCTGGTGAATAGTTGGAGAAATAATTGGAGTAATAATGATATGCCTTTCTATTATGTGCAGCTTTCCAGTCTCAACCGACCATCATGGCCGTGGTTCAGAGACAGCCAACGCAAATTAATGTACGAAATTCCCAATACGGGTATGGTTGTTTCATCAGATTACGGAGACTCTATTGATGTACATCCAAGAAATAAAAAGCCTATTGGAGAAAGACTCGCCCGATGGGCTTTAGCCGAAACCTACAAATACAATTTGTTACCATCAGGACCTTTGTTTAAAAAGGCTATTGTTACAGGTAATAATAGTGTAACTGTAAGTTTTGATTATTCCGAAGGGCTTTGTGCAGCAAGCAATAATGGGAAAGTAATAGGGTTTGAATTGGCCGAACACGATGGATTATATTATGCTGCTGAAACTGAAATACATAATGATAATGTAATCCTACGTTCTTCTAAAGTGAAAAATCCTAAATATGTAAGATATGGTTGGCAACCTTTTACCAAAGCCAATTTAGTTAATGTAGACGGTTTGCCTGCCTCTACATTTAAGGCTGAAACAGACAACCTGACTATCCCAAACCATCCTATTCCTCTCGGAGTGTCCGCACCTTTTGCCGGAATTATTAATGATTGGATGATTGTAGCCGGAGGATGTAATTTCCCTGATGTTCCGGCTGCAAAAGGTGGAAAGAAGGTGTATTACAGCGAGATTTATGCCATAAACATGAAGGAAAAGAGCAAAGGATGGAAGCTGCTCGGACAATTGCCCCAGAATATGGCATACGGAGCGACAGTATTAATAGGAGATGACATGTGTTTAATCGGTGGCGAAAACGAGAATGGGAAGTTGAACTCAGCTTATAAGGTTTCTTTGGACTGCGAAAACTGTAAGGTAGATATCGAGACTCTTCCTTCCATACCTGAATGTATGACCAATTTGTCCGGAACTGCCATCGGCAATGATATTTACATTACCGGAGGTATGACAGAGACGGACAGGAACAGCTTGTATCGCATGTCGGCTCTTTCACCTGATAAATGGGAAAAGCTTACGTCTTATCCCGGGAACAAGAGAATACAGAGTATACTCCTTTCCAACGGTAAAAACGAACTGTATCTTATAGGCGGATTCCAATCGCCATCGAAAAAGAAGGAGGCTGTACTTTCAGACGATATCCTGTGTTATAACGTAGATAAGCGTTCGTGGAAAAGACTAATTGATCTGCCGCTTGACGAGAATGGAGAGAAACGTTGTCTTGTTGGCGGAAGTGGTATTGTACATAATGATATGCTTATACTTACCGGTGGTGTGAACTATACGATTTTCAAAAATGCCATAAACGGCAAAGCTCCGGATGGCTATCTGGAGAAGCCTGTTGAATGGTATAAATTTAATGATGATGTACTGTTCTTTAATTTAAAAGATAGGACTTGGAATGTTGTTAAGGAGGTAGATGGTGTGGCTAAAGCTGGTGGCGTACTTCTGATGTATGAGGATTGTCTGTATATGATTTGTGGGGAAACAAAACCGGGAATCAGAACAAATAAGATTATTACTATTCCTTTATTTTAACTTTCTTGATAAATTTGTGCCTTGAACGTTGTTTTTATTTAAGAATATGAAATGCAAAATAACAACATTGGTCGAAAACTGTGTTTATGGTCGTAAGCTACAGGCTGAACATGGATTGTCATTATATGTGGAGGTCGGAAATCATGTAGTTCTTTTTGATACAGGAGCTTCAGATTTATTTGTGCGCAATGCCCGTTTGTTGCATTGCGATTTCCAGCAGGTGGATTATCTGATACTGTCGCATGGTCATAGTGATCACGCAGGTGGTCTTGAAGCATTCCTTGAGATAAATAGGAAAGCGAAAGTAATCTGTAAACGTGAGGCTCTGGATCCTAAGTTCAAAGGGAATAGAGAGAATGGTATCAGGCATGCCGCACGACTGGATATGTCGCGCTTTATGTTTGTGGACAAAACATCAGAGATACTTCCTGGTATATGGGTTTTCCCTGATTTACCTGTAATCAATGAAAACGATACTCATTTCGAACATTTCCTTGTGAGGCGTAACGGTGAGTTGGTTCCTGATCGTTTCGAAGATGAATTGGCTTTGATTCTGAAAGGTGAAGAAGGAATGACGGTGCTGAGTGCCTGTTCGCATCGTGGAATTACAAATATTCTGCGTAGTGTCTCTTCATTCTTTTATAATTGTCGTTTAAAAATGATTATTGGAGGTTTTCATATACATAATGCTTCACCGGATAAAGATAATGCTATAGTAGTAGGATTGAAAGATTCATTGCCGGATGAATTGGGAGTATGTCATTGCTCCGGTGTGGATAAGTATGCTTTTTTCTATTCTCTTTGGGGAGATATGGTATTCTATAATCATACAGGATGTGTGAAAGAAATAGAGTTATGAGTTTATTCTCATAGTATTAAATATACGTATGCAAATTTAATTCTGACAGTTATCTTATTATCTTTAAAATTATGAATAGATATATAGTAGAAGTTCATTGGTCAAATTATCTGTAACTTGCTTGTGTATGTTCGGAAATTTTGCGAATATTGCACTTTAATTGTACATGTTACTTATGTATATTATCAGTTTAGTACCTTAATCTGTTGAATATCAATCACGTACGATTTTTTTATACCTGAATCTTTTATTATTAATTCTGCTAATGTTTAAATATTATGAAATATGAGAATCACGAATCTTAAACCTGGAATTTTATTGTTAGTTGTTTGTCTATTGAACACACTTTGTGTCTTTTCACAGAATCAAAAGCCTTTCGTTATTCCTGAATTGAAGGAATGGAAGGGAAAACAGGGAGAATTTATTCCCGGTGCTGAAACTAAAATCGTCTGCGACAAAGAAGATCCGGAACTTATACGTATAGCTAATATCCTTTCTGCTGATTACAAGGAAATGTTCGGAATGGAAATACCTGTAGCATACGGAAAAGCTAAGAAGGGCGACTTTGTGTTGAAGTTGAAAAATAAGCCAGACCTCGGGAAAGAAGGTTATACTATCGATATTGCCGATAAGGTTACTATTTCTGCTACACATTATGCCGGAGTTTATTGGAGTACAAGAACTCTTCTGCAGATGTCCGAGCAGTCCGATTCACGTTCACTGCCCAAAGGCTACATCAAGGACTTCCCTGATTATGATATTAGAGGATTCATGATGGACTGCGGTAGAAAGTTCATTCCTATGGATTATCTCAGAGACTTTATGAAAGCAATGTCATATTATAAGATGAATACATTCCAGATTCATCTTAACGACAATGGTTTCAAACAATTCTTCGGACACGACTGGAATGAGACATACGCGGCTTTCCGTCTGGAATGTGACACTTATCCGGGTCTGACCTCACGCGACGGATATTATACAAAACAGGAGTTTATTGACTTTCAGAAAGAATCGGCTTCACTGTTTGTTGAAATTATTCCTGAAATAGATGCTCCGGCTCATACTTTGGCTTTCAGTCACTATAATAAGTCTCTCGGAAGCAAGGAATACGGAATGGATCATTTGGATTTGTTTAATCCCGAGACTTATAAGTTCATGGACGGACTGCTCAAAGAGTATCTGGAAGGAGAAAATCCTGTATTCGTAGGTCCTAAAGTGCATATAGGAACAGACGAATATTCAAACAAGGATCAGAAAGTGGTAGAAAAGTTCCGTGAATTTACAGACAGATATATTAAGTATGTAGAAAGCTTTGGAAAACAGGCTTGTGTTTGGGGAGCTCTTACTCATGCCAAAGGAGAAACACCTGTAAAATCGGACAATGTAATTATGAGTGCATGGTATAACGGATATGCTGACCCTAAAGAGATGGTTAAGCAGGGATATGAACTGATTAGTATCCCGGACGGGCTTCTTTATATAGTTCCTGCGGCAGGATACTACTACGATTATCTGAATACAAAGTATCTTTATGAAAACTGGACTCCGGCTCATGTAGGAAAAGCTGTGTTCGAAGAAAAAGATCCTGCCATACTTGGGGGTATGTATGCCGTTTGGAACGACCATGTTGGTAACGGTATTTCTGTGAAAGACATTCATCACCGTTCGTTCCCGGCCTTACAGACATTGAGTGTGAAAATGTGGACCGGTAAGAATGTCTCTGTTTCTTATGAAGATTTTGCAGCAAAACGAATGTTGCTAAGTGAAGCTCCAGGTGTAAACCAGCTTGGTAGAATCGGCAGGAATACGGGCATTGTATATCAGCTTGATGAGGTCAAGGCTGGAATGGAGTTGCCACACGAAGAAATAGGATATAATTATAGTGTGGAATTCGATATCCAGGCATCAGAGGAAGAGAATGGTACGGAGCTGTTCCGCTCGTCGAATGCTGTATTGTATCTTTCTGATCCGATAAGTGGACAGATAGGTTTCTCGCGTGACGGATATTTAAACTCGTTCGGATTTCAGCTTTATCCGGATGAAAAAGCTCATATCTGCATTGAAGGTGACAACAAATCAACTGTGCTTAAAGTAAATGGAAAAGAAGTTAAGAAACTTGACATAGAGAAACGTTATTTCAATGGTGGAAAAGATTCTATGAACTATGTTCGTACTTTAGTGTTTCCATTAAGGAAGGCAGGTGATTTCAAGAGTAAAATAAGTAATCTGAAAGTAATAGTTAATAAATAATTGGTTGGAATTAAACGGTTTATAAATATACATAATTCTTAAATATATACTTTGAATGAAATCTAATAAGACTTTATTGCTTGCTTTGTCTTTGCCTTTGGTAAGTACTGTTTCTTTAAATGGCAGTATTCTTAACGGTGGCTTGTCTGATAAGGCGGTTGTAAATACGGCGACAGATACATCTGAAAAAGCTATTTTAAATGCAATAATGATAAATCCGACTACTGCAGATATTCTGTTTTCGGATAATACACGTTTGAGTATCGATTTTTATGGAGAGAATATCTTCAGATTCTTTAAAGATAATTCCGGAGGTATAATCAGGAAACCTGAGGCCAAACCAGATGCAGATATTCTGGTGGATTCTCCCAGAGAGAAAGTGAGTGGGGTGACATTGACTGAAAATGATGAAGAAATTGCTGTCTCTACTTCCAAAGTGAGAGTCTCTTTCGATAAACGGACTTCTTTGTTCAAGCTGATACGCTTGAGCGATAACTATGTAGTGGCTGAGGCTGCTTCACCTCTTGAGTTTTCTTCAAGGAATGTGTCTATATTTCTCAAGGAACGTAAAGATGAATACTTCTATGGTGGTGGAGTGCAGAACGGACGTTTTTCTCATAAAGGTAAGATTATAGCTATTGAGAATACAAATAACTGGACCGATGGAGGGGTGGCTTCGCCTACACCTTTCTATTGGTCTACAGCTGGTTATGGTATGATGTGGCATACTTTTGCGATGGGTAAATATGATTTTGGTGCTTCAGAACCAGAAATTGTTCGTCTGAGCCATAATACCGACTATATTGATGTGTTCTTTATGGTAAATGATAGTCCTGTAGGATTGCTTAATGATTTTTATCAGTTGACAGGTAATCCTGTTCTTATCCCGAAATTCGGTTTCTATGAGGGGCATCTCAATGCCTATAACCGTGACTACTGGAAAGAAGACGAAAACGGCATATTGTTCGAGGACGGAAAGAAATATAAGGAAAGCCAGAAAGACAATGGAGGTATAAAAGAGTCTCTTAATGGAGAAAATAATAACTACCAGTTCTCGGCACGTGCTGTTATAGACCGATATGAAGCATACGACATGCCATTGGGCTGGTTGTTGCCAAACGATGGTTATGGAGCCGGATATGGACAGACTGAAACTCTTGACGGAAACATTCAGAACCTGAAGTCGCTTACAGACTATGCCAATAAGAAGGGAATTGAGATAGGGCTTTGGACTCAGTCGGACTTGCATCCAAAGGAAGGTGTAAGTGCATTGCTCCAGCGTGATATAATAAAAGAAGTGAGGGATGCAGGAGTGCGTGTACTGAAGACTGATGTGGCATGGGTAGGCGCCGGCTACTCTTTCGGACTGAATGGTGTCGCGGATGTAGGACATATCATGCCTTATTACGGTAATAATGCACGTCCTTTCATTATTTCACTTGATGGTTGGGCAGGCACTCAAAGATATGCAGGAATATGGAGTGGTGACCAGACCGGTGGCAACTGGGAATATATCCGTTTTCATATACCCACATATATAGGCAGCGGACTTTCCGGACAGCCTAATATCAGCTCTGATATGGATGGAATTTTCGGAGGTAAGAATATACCTGTAAATGTACGTGACTTCCAGTGGAAGACATTTACACCTATGCAACTGAATATGGACGGTTGGGGAGCAAATCCGAAATATCCTCATATCCTGGGCGAACCTGCTGTTTCTATCAACCGCTGGTATCTTAAGATGAAATCCGTACTGATGCCGTATGCATATAGTATAGCAAAAGAAGCTGTCGACGGAAAACCTATGATTCGTGCCATGTTCCTGGATTATCCAAACGAATATACTTTAGGAACGGCTACTAGATACCAGTTCCTTTACGGACCGTTTATTCTCGTGGCTCCTATATATCAGGCAACAAATGCTGATGATAAGGGAAATGATATAAGAGATGGAATATATCTGCCGGAAGGTGAATGGATTGACTATTTTACCGGGGATGTATATACCGGAAACAGGATAATCAATAACTATGATGCTCCGTTGTGGAAATTGCCTTTCTTTGTAAAAAGAGGTGCTATTATTCCATTGTGTAACCCCAATAATAATGTTGGCCAGATAGATCGTACACAACGCATATATGAGGTGTATCCATACGGAAATACTGAGTTTACAGAGTATGATGATGATGGAGTTACAGAAGAGTATAAATCAGGCAGAGGGGCTACAACCCTTATATCGCAGAAACTGGATGGAGACAAGGCTGTTATTTCCATTGCTGCCACTGAAGGCGGATTCGAGGGTATGGTCAAGGAAAAGACTACTGTTGTGAGAGTGAATCTTACCGGCAAACCTAAAAAGATTACGGCCACTTTGGGAGGGAAACGTGTAAAACTTGCTGAGGCTTCGTCAATTGAAGAATTGCATGGAGGCGAGAACATGTTCTATTATGAAGAAAAACCTGAACTTAACAGGTTTTCCACAGAAGGAACGGAGATGGCTGAACTTAGTGTGGTAAAGAATCCTCTTCTTCATGTGCGTATAGCCAGGACGGATATAACAGAAACCGACATCAAACTTGAAATCAAAGGATATGAATATCTTGTGGAAGACAAGTTGCTTTCTTCGTCCGGTGAACTTATAGCTCCTGAAGCCGGAATAGCAGAAGAGAATATAACAGCATATACATTGACTCCGTCGTGGAAAAAGGTGGATAATGCGGATTATTATGAAGTGGAACACAACGGAATGATTTATTCTACAATAAAGGGTTCCGAACTGCTGTTTGGTGATTTGAAGCCTGAAACTTCCTATGCAATGAAAGTACGCGCCGTAAATAAGGATGGTGTGTCCGAATGGTCAGAAATTACTGCACAAACCAAGTCCGATCCTTTGGAATTTGCTATACGTGGAATCAAAGGTGAAACTACGTGTGAGAGTCAGGGTGGAGAAAAACCGGATAAACTTTTTAACTTTGATGAATCTGATATGTGGCACACCAAGTGGGGACAGACGGCCGTTCCGTTTGATCTTATAATGGATTTGAGATGCATAGGTCAGATAGAGAAGTTCATGTATTTGCCTCGTACAGGCGGTGGAAACGGTACACTGCAGAAAGGTACTGTATATTACAGTATGAACAAGAAAACATGGACTGAGGCCGGAAAGTTCGAATGGGAAGGCGATGATACAAAAATATTCGAGTTCAAGGATAAACCAACGGTACGATATATTAAAATTTCAGTTTCACAGGCGAGTGGTAATTTCGGCTCGGGACGTGAAATATATGTGTTCCGTGTACCTGGTTCGGAAAGTTATATCCCGGGCGATATAAATCATGATAATATCGTGGATGAAAATGATTTGACATCTTATATGAATTATACCGGTTTGAGAAAAGGTGACAGTGATTACGAGGGTTACATCAGCAAGGGTGATTTGAATATGAACGGATTGATTGATGCTTATGATATCTCGAATGTGGCGATAGTGTTGGAAGATGGAATAAACGATAATAGCATACAGTCTGTTGAAGGAACTGTAAGCGTTAAGATTGGCAAGACTGTTTATAATGCAGGCGAGACTATCGAAATAAAGGTTAGTGGTAAGGGATTGCGTTCAGTAAATGCATTGAGCTTTGCTTTGCCTTATGTTGAAAGTGATATGGAATATATCGGTACAGATGCTTACGGAATGAAAGATATGAAAAATCTTACATACGACCGTCTGCACACAAACGGCGAGAAATCTCTATATCCTACGTTTGTCAATTTAGGGGAAAAGGAATGTCTGGAGGGTGATACCGAACTTATGACTATAAGATTCAGAGCTAAGCGTAAGTTTACTCTTGACATTAGAGTCTCAGATGGAATACTTGTCGACAAACATCTTAATACAGCTGATTTCTGATTTTAATGATTACTGATAAAAATCTTTTTTACTATCTTCGCCTGATAAAAAAACAATAAATTAATATACAATGAGAAAGAGACTTTTTAATTTTTCAGCATCAGTGCTTGGAATAGCTGCAATGGCTTCCACTATGTCGTGCAGCGAACAGAAACAACCTGAATCTCCAATGAAGGTAAAAGTGGAGGAGTATGCTTCTGTAGAGTTGAAATCTGATCTGGTAAACGGACTTGGTGAAAACGAAAAGGAACTGGTGAAGATATTTTTTCAGGTAGGAAAAATTACAGACAATCTTTTCTGGAAGCAAACATTTGGCGACAAATCGCAACTTGATACAATTACCGATAGTTATGCCAAGGAATTTGCCATGATTCATTACGGTGTATGGGATCGTCTTGATGATAACAGACCTTTCATCGCCGGATATGGCGATAAGCTTGATGTATGCAATTACTATCCACACGATATAACTGCAGAAGAGTTTGATGCTTTCGAAGATGAGAATAAGGAATCATGGTACACTGTGATACGCAGGAATGAGGACGGCTCGCTGAAGAGTGTATGGTATCATGATGAGTATGCCGAAGAGATTGGTCAGATTTGTACTTTGCTGGAAAAGGCTGTGACTATAGCTGAAGATCCGGGATTGAAAACCTATCTGGAAAAACGTATTGAAGCTTTCAAGACTGATGATTATCTTGCAAGTGACCTTGCATGGATGGATATGAAGGAAAGCAAGATAGATTTCGTGACAGGACCTATAGAAAGCTATGATGACAAGTTCCGTGAAACCAAAACTTCTTACGAATCGTTTATCCTTCTGAAAGATGAGGCTAGAAGCAAAGATCTTGCAAAATTCGTTTCAATGCTTCCTGCACTTCAGAAAGAATTGCCTTGTGCTCCTGAATACAAGACTTTTGTTCCGGGAACTTCATCAGATCTTAATGTATATGATGCTGTCTATTATGCGGGTGACTGCAATGCAGGAAGTAAGACTATCGCAATCAACCTTCCTAATGATGACAGGGTACATGCTTTGAAAGGTACTCGTCGTCTTCAGTTGAGAAATGCGATGAAAGCTAAGTTTGACAAGATCCTTATGCCTATCGGAGAACTTATCATGACACCTGAACAGCAGAAATATCTTAACTTTGACGCTTTCTTCTGGAATGTTACTTTCCACGAAGTAGCTCATGGATTGGGAGTAAAGCAGACTATCAACGGAAAGGGTAGTGTGGATGCCGTGATGGGTACTGAAAAAACATCTTGGGAGGAAGCAAAGGCTGATATTCTTGGTCTGTTCATGGTTACAAAACTTGTGGAAATGGGAGAGATAACCAATATTACAGCCGAAGATGCAATAGCTACATATATTGCCGGCATCTTGCGTTCTGTAAGATTTGGGGCTGCGTCATCTCATGGTAAAGCTAACATGATGTGTTTCAATTATATGGAAAAAGCTGGAGCTTTTTCGCGTGATGCCAAAGGACAATATGTGATAGACTTCTCGAAAGCAAAGGATGCCATGAATTCATGGGCTGCTCTTATTCTCAAGACTCAGGGAGACGGTGATATTGAGTTTGCCGCTAAGTTTAGAACTGAGAACGGCGGAATAACTCCTGCGCTTCAGGCTGATCTTGACAAGATAAACGGTGCTGGAATTCCTCGTGATATAAGATTTATTCAGGGAGAGGACGTTCTTTTTGGAAAAGTTGATTGATGCATTTTCAGTGAACAAGGCATAAAAAATGATATTATATAATAGAAAACTCCTGACAGTTAATCTTTTAAAGGATTCTGTCAGGAGTTTTGTCCTATGTATGGTGCATTTTATTAATGGTGGAACAGACGAATGCCTGTGAATGCCATTGCAATGCCGTATTTGTCGCAAGTTTCGATAACATGGTCATCGCGTACAGAGCCGCCTGCCTGTGCTATGAATTCCACACCACTCTTGTGGGCACGTTCGATATTGTCGCCGAATGGGAAGAATGCGTCTGAGCCAAGAGCTACACCTTTCAGTGTGTCAAGCCATGCACGTTTTTCTTCGCGTGTCAACACTTCAGGTTTTTCTGTGAAGAACTGCTGCCATACTCCGTCTGCCAGAACATCGTCGTGATCTTCGCTGATGTAGATGTCGATAGTGTTGTCGCGGTCTGCACGGCGGATCTTTTCAACCCATGGCAAATTCAATACCTTCGGATGCTGACGCAGATACCATATGTCGGCCTTGTTTCCTGCAAGGCGGGTACAGTGGATACGGCTCTGCTGTCCGGCACCGATACCGATTGCCTGACCGTCCTTGACGTAGCATACAGAGTTTGACTGAGTATATTTCAGAGTGATAAGCGCAATCATTAGGTCACGCTTTGCTGCATCTGTAAAGTTCTTGTTCTGAGTAGGGATGTTCTGGAACAAATCGTCGCCGTTCAACTTGATTTCGTTTCTTCCCTGTTCGAAAGTTACACCGAACACTTCTTTTGTTTCGATTGGAGCAGGAACGTAGTCTGGGTCAATCTTGATTACGTTGTAAGTACCTTTACGTTTTGCTTTCAGTATTTCCAGGGCTGCGTCTGTATATCCCGGAGCGATAACACCGTCGGATACTTCGCGGTTGATGAAGCGTGCTGTTTCTTCGTCGCAGATATCGCTAAGTGCGATAAAGTCGCCGTAAGAAGACATACGGTCTGCGCCGCGGGCACGTACGTAAGCATTAGCAAGCGGAGAAAGAGGAAGGCCATCGACGAAATAAATTTTCTTCATTGTTTCGTCCAGTTCAAGACCTATAGCAGCACCTGCAGGGCTGACATGCTTGAATGATGTAGCGGCAGGCATTCCTGTAGCTTCTTTAAGTTCTTTTACTAGCTGCCATCCGTTTAGTGCATCAAGGAAGTTGATGTAACCGGGGCGTCCGTTCAGGACCTCAATAGGCAGTTCCCCTTCTTTCATGAAAATACGTGCAGGCTTCTGGTTAGGATTGCATCCGTATTTCAGTTCAAGTTCTTTAGCCATAATTTTTTCTTGTTTATGAATTCTGTTACAAAAATACTGTTTTGTCTGCTGTTTTCCTATATGGTTTTGATTTTTTTGTAATCTAAGTGTATGAAGTGTAAAAAATTAAGTGTTATCTTTACATTGTATAATAATTAATATAGGTAATTGATTATGATAGACGAATTGCTTGAATACAACAAATCTTTTGTTGAAACAAAAGGATATGAGAAATTTCTTACTACCAAGTATCCTGACAAGAAGATTGCCATTGTGACATGTATGGATACGCGCCTTATAGAGCTGCTTCCTGCTGCATTGGGGCTGAAAAACGGTGATGTGAAGATTATAAAGAATGCCGGTGGAACTATTACTCACCCGTTCGGTAGTGCCATGAGAAGTCTGTTGGTGGCAATCTACGAACTTGGAGTAGAAGAAATTATGATAATTGGGCATACCGACTGCGGTGTACAGCACATGGACAGCGATGTTATGCTTTCCCACATGCGTTCGCGTGGTGTGTCGCAGGATCATATTGAGATGATGGAATACTGTGATGTCGACCTGCGCTCCTGGCTGAGTGGATTTGATGATACTGAGGACGCTGTACGTAAAAGTGTACACATCGTACGTCATCATCCGCTGATGCCGGCAGAGGGTATCAGGGTGAGAGGATTTATCATGAATTCTGTAACAGGAGAGCTTGTGGAAATTGAAGCTGACTGATATAAAAAAAGGGCTGGAGCTTAAAGCTCCAACCCGTCTAATAGTTTTATGTAGAGGTCTATTGCCTCTTCTATCTCATTTATCATTATATATTCATCGGCCGTGTGCGAGCGGGATGATTTGCCCGGACCTATCTTCACCGATGTGAATGGCATGAGCGCCTGATCAGAAAGTGTAGGCGAGCCGAATGGCGTTTTACCCAATGCTATCGCCCGTTTCACTATAGGGTGGTCAGGAGATATGCTTGAAGAGTTTAGCCTGAATGATCTGGCCTTTATCTCGCTTCCTATATTTTTCTTTATTTCCTCAAAAAGGGCTTCGTTTGAATAGCATTCATTACTGCGGATATCTACTACAATGCTGCATGTGTCCGGGATAACATTATGTTGTGTTCCGGCATTGATTTGTGTTACTGTCATTTTTACTGGTCCGAGGAGAGGGGACTCCTTTTCAAATCTATGTGTACGGAACCATTCTATATCAGGCAGTATCTTGTAGATGGCATTGTCTCCTTCTTCACGTGCTGCGTGTCCCGAACGCCCTTGGGCGGTTACATCAAGCACCATCAGTCCTTTTTCCGCTATTGCTGGATTCATTTCTGTAGGTTCGCCCACAATGCCAAGCGTTATTGGAGGTAGCTGTGGAAGTACGCTTTCTATACCGTTTTTTCCTGAGACTTCTTCTTCGCACGAAGCAAGGAATATGAGGTTGTACTTCTGTTCAGTGGCACTGAGATGTTTATAAACCTGAAACAATGAAACTAATGAGGCTCCTGCATCATTGCTGCCAAGTCCGAACAGCTTTCCGTTATCTATTTTGGGGGTAAAAGGCTGTTTCCTCCATCCGTTTACCGGTTTGACAGTGTCAATATGGGAGTTTAAAAGAATTGTTGGTCTTGAAGTATCGAACATAGGACTTATGCACCATACGTTGTTTCCCATACGTCCTGTCATTATTCCGGACTCTTCGATATACGTTTGCAGGAAGTCGGCTGCTGCATCTTCTTCCCTGCTAATGGATGGTATCCCTATCAGAGCCTGAAGCAGTGTTACAGCTTCCGATGTGTAATAACTTGTATCTGTCATCATATAATTCTGATATTTTATGGCAAAGATATGTTTTATTTTAATATATCGTAACAGGAATGTGGTAAAATGGAAAAAAAATAATTAACTTTGCGTATTAATAATTCTAAATAAGTATATAAAATGGGCAAATCATTTTTGTCGGACCTTGTTTTCCGCCAAGCAAAAAAATATGGTGAACGGGTTGCTATAAAGTACCGTGATTATTCTTTATCTACATGGATTTCAGTGTCATGGAATAAGTTTGCAGAAAAAGTGAAATGTGCTTCGCGGGCTATGGTGGCACTTGGGGTTAAGGAACAGGAAAATGTGGGAGTATTCTCGCAGAATATGCCAGAGTGTTTTTATGTGGATTTTGGTGCTTATGCCACTAGAGTGGTAACTATACCGCTTTATGCTACAAGTTCTGAGGCACAGGTGCATTATATTGTTCAGGATGCATCTATCAGGTATTTGTTCGTTGGCGAACAATACCAGTATGAGGTTGCACGACGTGTGCAGGGACTGTGTAAATCGCTGAAACAGATAGTGATTTTCGATTCTAATGTCAAGAAACTTCCCGGAGATACAAATTCTATTTATTTTGATGAGTTCCTTAAAATGGGTGAGGACGAATCATTGCAGGCAGAAGTGGAAAAACGTACGGAAGCATCATCTCCTGAAGACCTGGCAAATATTTTATACACTTCAGGTACTACAGGAGAGTCGAAAGGGGTAATGCTTCATCATTCATGTTTCGAATATGGAATAAAGGCGCATTATGGACGTTTGAAGACTCTGTCTGATAAAGATGTGATAATGAATTTTCTACCGTTTACTCATATTTTTGAACGTGCGTGGTCGTACTTATGTATCGACAGAGGATGTACTTTATGCGTGAATTTGAGACCGGCGGATATTCAGAAGACCATAAAGGAAATACGTCCTACCGCGATGTGCAGTGTACCCCGTTTCTGGGAAAAGGTTTATGCCGGAGTTATGGATAAGATAAACGAAACTACCGGAATAAAGAAAAAACTTATGCTTGATGCACTAAAGGTGGGAAAAGAATATAACATAGACTGCCTGATGAACGGTAAGGAGCCTTCAGGTATTCTTAAAATGAAGTATAAATTCTATGAGAAAACTATCTACAGTCTGCTGAAGAAGACTATCGGTATAGAAAATGGAAACTTCTTTCCTACAGCAGGAGCTGCAATCCCACCTAAAGTTGAAGAATTTGTGCGTTCTGTGGGTATAAATATGATTGCCGGCTATGGACTGACTGAGACTACGGCTACTGTTACCTGTCAATGGATTGATGATTATAAAATAGGTTCCGTTGGTAGAGTACTTCCTGGTGTGCAAATCAAGATCGGTGAGAATAATGAAGTTCTGGTAAAAGCTGAAACCGTAACTAAAGGATATTACAACAAGGAAGCGATGACTAAAGAATCGTTTACCCCAGACGGATGGTTCCGTACGGGAGATGCGGGATATATCGAGGACGGACGTCTGTATCTGACAGACCGTATAAAAGACCTTTTCAAGACTTCGAACGGTAAATACATCGCTCCTCAGGCTATTGAAACAAAACTGGTAGTAGATAAATATATTGACCAGATTTCAATTATTGCAGACCAGAGAAAATATGTTTCTGCTTTGATTGTTCCTGAATATTCGCAGGTCAAGGCATACGCTGAAAGCAAAGGAATTAAATATTCTGATATGAAGGATTTGCTTGAGAAACCGGAAATCCAGGAACTGTTCCGCATGCGTATAGATACGCTTCAACAGGAATTTGCCCATTATGAACAGATAAAGAAATTTACTTTGCTGCCTGAACCTTTCAGTATGGAGAAAGGCGAACTGACTAACACACTGAAAATAAAGAGGCCTGTACTGATGAAGAACTATGCGGAGCAGATAGAGAAGATGTATGAGGAGTAACTTGGTCATTTTGTGATTTTTGACTAACTTTGTAGCCGCAAAAAAGGAATAAGATGATTACAATAGAACAACTTAAGGATTTAAAGGAACGTACAGAGGCGCTCTACCGCTATCTGGATATAGAAAACAAGTTGGTACAGGTAGAGGAAGAACAGCTCCGCACTCAGGCACCGGGATTCTGGGACGACGCAAAGAAGGCTGAAGCACAAATGAAAAAGGTAAAAGGACTTCAGGCTTGGATTGATGGATATAAGGAGGTTAAAACTCTTGTTGACGAACTGGAACTGTCATTCGATTTCTTCAAGGATGAATTGGTGACAGAACAGGAAGTTGATGAAGCTTATAACAAGGCTCAGACGGCTGTTGAGGAACTTGAATTGAAGAACATGCTTCGTTCTGAAGCTGACCAAATGGATTGCGTACTGAAAATAAATTCAGGTGCAGGAGGTACTGAAAGCCAGGACTGGTCGTCAATGCTTATGCGTATGTATATGCGTTGGGCTGAAAGTAATGGTTATAAACTTTCTGTAGCAAACCTTCAGGAAGGTGATGAGGCCGGTATCAAAACAGTGACTATGAATATCGAAGGTCCGTATGCATACGGCTACCTGAAAGGAGAAAACGGTGTTCATCGTTTGGTGAGAGTTTCTCCATATAATGCTCAGGGTAAGCGTATGACTTCATTTGCTTCTGTTTTCGTTACACCTTTGGTTGACGATTCTATAGAAGTTACTATTGAACCGGCCCGTATGTCATGGGATACATTCCGAAGTGGCGGTGCAGGAGGTCAGAACGTCAATAAGGTTGAATCCGGAGTTCGTTTGCGCTATCAGTATAAAGATCCTTATACTGGTGAAGAGGAAGAAATCCTTATTGAGAACACCGAAACACGCGACCAGCCTAAAAACAAGGAAAATGCGATGCGTCAGTTGCGCTCTATACTTTATGATAAGGAGTTGCAGCACCGTATGGAAGAACAGGCTAAGGTTGAAGCCGGAAAGAAGAAAATCGAGTGGGGCTCACAGATACGAAGCTATGTGTTCGATGACCGTCGCGTGAAAGACCATCGTACAAACTATCAGACATCAGACGTGAATGGTGTGATGGATGGTAAGATAGATGGATTCATCAAGGCTTACCTGATGGAGTTCTCAGACAGTGAGGCTTGATTTCTGATAAAATTTTCTGTTCTGTTTTTGGTTTTTGTCAATTAAATAGTAATTTTGGGGTAATTAACAATAAAAATATTTGCTATGAGCCAGAAACATAACATTAAGAGACAGAATTACGAGAAACGTCAAGAAGAAAAGGCTGACAAAGTGTTCAAAATAGTATGTATTTCTATTTTCATATTGGGAATACTATTAGCTGTAGCATATAGTGTAGCTGCTTGATTTTTCTAAAGTATAAATAAAGGCTGCTGAATATTGAACATTATTCGGCAGCCTTTGTTCTATTTAATAAATAAAATATTCTAAATGATATGTCGCAGGAGATTGAACGTAAATTTTTGGTGAAGGATTCGTCATATAAGGATATGGCATTCTCATCTTCCAGAATAATCCAGGGATATATATGCAGTGACAGAGGCAGAACGGTTAGAGTGAGAATTAGAAATGAGAAAGGTTTCCTCACTATAAAAGGTGCTTCGACAGATAATGGTCTGAGTAGATATGAATGGGAACATGAAATTCCTGTTGAAGAAGCGCGTGAACTTATGAAGCTTTGCCAGCCCGGGATGATAGATAAGACGAGGTATCTTGTAAAATCCGGTAAACATACAGTTGAGGTTGATGAGTTTTATGGAGAGAATGAAGGTCTTGTAGTGGCTGAAGTTGAACTTGACAGTGTAGATGAAGAGTATGAAGTACCTCCGTTTTTAGGTGAAGAAGTTACTGGGCAGGTGAAGTATTATAACTCTTTTCTCATGAAATGTCCGTTCAAGGAGTGGAAATAATACCGAAAAACTATCACTTTATGGGGTAAAAACTGTTTTCACCCCTTTGAATGTCTGATTTAAGGGGATGACGGTGGCTTGTTATATATAACTTTGTAATGTGAAAATCAAACAGTTATAGAAAATAATAAACCAACAAGAATATGAAAACAGCTACTTTCGCACAAAATTTGCTAAATGTGCAGTCTGACCTTTTGAACTTTGCTTATAAGCTTACATCCGATTATGAAGATGCAAACGACCTGCTTCAGGAAACATCTTTAAAGGCATTGGATAATGAGGATAAGTATACAGAAGAGACGAACTTTAAAGGATGGGTTTATACGATAATGCGTAATATCTTTATAAATAATTATAGAAAGACGTTACGTGACCAGACTTATGTTGACCAGACAGAAAATTCATATTTTATAAATAAAGGATTCGATTTGGAAAGTGATTCCACTGAAGGAGCATACGATCTTAAGGAAATGAGACGTATAGTGAATTCATTGCCTAGTGAATACAGGGTTCCTTTCTCTATGTTTGTTGCAGGATTCAAATATCGCGAGATAGCCGAAAAATTGAACTTGCCTTTGGGTACTGTGAAAAGCAGAATATTTTTTACCAGACAAAAACTACAGGAAGAATTGAAGGATTTCAGATAAGGGTATTACATCGCAAAAACTAAATAATTCATGATAATTTTATATGATAGGGTGGTTTCCTTTTAGGAAGCTACCCTAAATTTTTTTCCAAACAAACGGATTTTCCTTACATAAAAAAAGGTCTGCAAATTCTGCAGACCTTTTTTTATGTAAGGAAAAATAGTTTTCAAGATTATGCGTTAACGCGTTTTTCCTGAATTCTAGCCTTCTTACCAGTAAGAGCACGTAAGTAGTACAATTTAGCACGACGTACTTTACCGACTTTGTTGACAGTGATGCTGTCGATAGCTGGAGATTCCAATGGGAAGATACGTTCTACACCTACTGTACCAGACATTTTACGTACAGTGAAACGTTTCTTTTCACCATGACCAGAAATTTTGATAACAACACCGCGATACAACTGAACGCGTTCCTTGCTACCTTCAACGATACGGTATGCTACTGTTACTGTATCACCAGCTTTGAATGAAGGATGCTGTTTGCCAGTAGCAAATGCTTCTTCTGCAATTTTAATTAAATCCATTGTTTTTTATAAATTAAATTGTTTATCGTTACAACGCAACATATCAAGTAACACTTCATGACAGCGATTGCGCGAAAGCGGTGCAAAGGTAGTGATTTTAGTTGACACTGCCAATTCTTCTGCTTCTTTTTTTGTTCTGGAACTTAAAATAAAATTTGCCCACATTTTGATTCAAACATGCCCGTGTTTTAGTTCTAATTTGCCCATGTTTTTTTCTGGATTTTTACTGTCCTGAAATATGTATGGATTTTTTTACTGACACTAATTTCACAAACTTTTTCCATACTTTGTTCCTTTATTTGTATGATTTATGTTTTTTGTTTAAATTCGCAATAATATAAGTATTTAAAATTGAAAAGATATGAAGAAAATCTTAATGGTGTGTATGATGTTGGCTATATCTTTCGGATTGAAGGCACAGACCGATTTCATACATAAAAATATAAGTGATGAGGCTTCTTGCCGTATATGGGTGAACAATAAGCTTGAGGCTATGACCTTGAAGCAGAAAATAGGGCAGTTGTTTATACATACTGTTGCACCATATACAACTCAGCAGAATAAACAGAATATAGCAGATGCTGTGAAAGAATATGGGGTGGGAGGTTTGCTCTTTTCTGGTGGAGAAGTACAGAAACAGATAGAACTTACTAATTATGCCCAAAGCATGGCTGATATTCCTTTATTAATCACTTTCGACGGTGAATGGGGATTGGCTATGCGCCTGAAGGGTACTCCTTCTTTCCCGAGAAACAGAGTGTTGGGATGTATTCAGAATGATACACTGATTTATGACTACGGAAAAGAAGTGGCACGACAATTAAGGGAAATAGGAGTTCATGTAAATTTTGCGCCCGTTGCAGATATAGACAATAATCCAAAAAATCCTGTAATAAATACCCGTTCTTTTGGCAGTGACAGAGATTTGGTGGCTAGAAAAGTATTAGCCTATTCCAAGGGATTGGAAGATGGAGGTGTTCTGGCTGTGTGTAAACATTTCCCGGGACATGGTGATACTGAGGTGGATTCGCATAAGGCATTGCCGGTATTGCCATTCAGTAGAGAAAGGCTGGACAGTATAGAATTGTATCCATTCCGTAAGGCTATTGAGGCAGGAGTGGGTGGAATTATGGTAGGTCATCTTAATATACCAGTTTTAGATAATAAAGCAGCTTCTGTATCACATAACATAGTTACGGAACTTCTGAAAAATGAATTGGGATTCAAGGGAATGGTCTTTACGGATGCGCTTGAGATGAAAGGTATTTCAAACACACCTTATGTCTCGGCTCAAGCTTTGGCGGCAGGAAATGATATGGTGCTGGCACCAAGAAATCTTAAACGTGAACTTGACGGTGTACTTAAAGCTGTTAAAGAAGGGAAAATAACTGAACAGCAGATTGATGAAAAATGTCGTAAGGTTTTGACATATAAATATGCTTTTGGATTGAATAAGCGTCCGTCTGTTGATACAGAAAATGTTATGTCACGCATAAAAAGAGCATATACCGATAACTTGATGAACAATGTGAAGAAATCAGCTGTAACGGTTATTAAAGATTCGGACGAAATGCTTCCTCTTGATTTGTCTCTATCCGGAACTGTAGTTCTTAATGTGTCATCTACTTTGTCCGAAACATATCCATTCTTTAATAAGATAAACAAAACTTATCCTGTCACCTGGTTGCATGCCAATCTGGACTCTCTGCAATATCTGAAGAAGAGAATAACTCCGGCCCAGAGAGTTATTGTCGCTGTCTACTCTTCTGATATTAATAAGTATAGGAAGATGCTTATGGATTTGGCAAAGGGAAAACCTACTATACTGGTGTGTTTCAATTCGCATAAAGCTCTTCAGAGTATGCAGGATGTAGTGGCACAGTCGTCGGCTGCGATATTGGCTCATTCTGACGATAAGGCTGTTCAGGAGTTTGTGGCAGATGCATTATTAGGTAATCAAAAGGTTGACGGAAGACTTTCTGTGGATTTCAATGACGAATATAAGGCTGGAGTAGGGGTTGTGGTAGATCCTGACAGACCAAGACGGTATAAGCCGGAAGAGTTCGGAATGAATTCTAAAGTGTTGTCAAGGATTGATAGTATTGCAGAATATGGTATAGAACAAGGTGCTTATCCGGGATGTCATGTGCTGGTATGGAAAAACGGTTATCAGGTTTATAACAAATGTTTTGGTACGCACACATACGAATCCCAGAGAAAGGTCAGGGAAAACGACTTGTATGATTTGGCTTCATTGACCAAGACTACAGCTACATTGCTGGCCGTGATGAAACTTTACGATGAAGGAAAGATTAATCTGACAGATAAGATATCGGATTATGTCCCAATGCTTAAGTCGACTGATAAGAAAAACATTACCATACAGCAATTATTGTATCATGAGTCTGGGCTGCCTGCCTATCTGCCATTTTATATGAAAGCGATAGACTCAAAAAGCTGCAAGGGTGGTATGTATAAAAAATACAGAGATGCAAATCATAAAGTGAAGGTAGGTAATGCACTGTATCTATGTACTGATTATGATTTTCTCCCTGAATGGGTTGCTGAGAAAGACACAGCCGGATATACTCTTAAAATCTCGGACAATATTTATGTGAAACCTGAGTTCAGGAATGTGGTGTTACAGGAAATAGCAGATGCTAATTTAAAAGGTCATTCATACAGATATAGTTGTTTGAATTTCATGCTTCTGAAAGAGGCCGTGGAGAAAATATCAGGAATGTCTATGGATAAGTATCTGGAAGATAATTTCTATAAACCAATGGGGCTTGTCCATACATTGTATAATCCTTTGAACAGATATGATAAGGATGAAATAGTTCCTACTGTTAAAGAGGATTTCTTGAGGAGAGGACCTGTACATGGATATGTACATGATGAGGCGGCTGCAATGTTGGGTGGTGTGTCCGGCAATGCAGGATTATTTTCTACTGCTAGGGAAGTGGCTACAATTTATCAGATGCTGCTAGATAAAGGTGTGATGGGAGACCGCAGATACCTTTCGCGTGCTACATGTGAACTGTTTCTGACTATGAAATCAAAAAACAGCAGACGAGGATTGGGGTTTGACAAACCTGACCCTGAGAATCCGGATGATGGATATTGTGCACCGGAAACTCCGGCATCTGTATTTGGGCACACCGGATTTACCGGTACTTGTGCTTGGGCTGATCCTGACAATGACTTGGTCTATGTTTTTCTTTGTAACAGGATATATCCTAATCCGTGCGACAGGAAAAATCTTATGAAACTGAAAATTCGTCCTGCTATACAACAGACAATATATCAGGCCCTAATGAAATGATTTTATTTAGACAACGTACAAATTATCTACTTTCTGCAATGTGGATGTTACAATTATGAGTAAAAATACTAACTTTGCATCAACAATTAGTACTAATAATAACTTAATTTTTTTACAACAATGGCTTACGTAATTAGTGACGATTGTATCGCTTGCGGTACTTGTATCGATGAATGCCCAGTAGGTGCAATTTCTGAAGGTGACAAATATTCTATCAATCCAGATGCTTGTACAGAATGTGGTACTTGCGCTGATGTTTGTCCTTCTGAAGCTATTCATCAGGGATAATATCCAGTCGTCAATTTATGACAACGAATTTAGGCTGTTCCAATTGGGACAGCCTTTTTTTATTTCATTACACAAGACATACAGCATTTACTTGCTGAAAAAAGTAGAGGCTGTCCCAAAATGTATTTGAGACAGCCTCTGTTTATTATAGATCTGATATAGATATCAATTTATTTCAGACGAGCCAATGTTTCTTTGATTCTACGCATTGATTCTACAATGTTTTCGTCAGAAGTAGCGTAGCTCATACGGATACATTCAGGAGCACCGAATGATGTACCGCCAACGCATGCAACATGACCTACTTCAAGAAGGTACATAGCTAAATCGTCAGAATTGTTTATCACTCTGTCTCCGTCTTTCTTACCGAAGAAAGAATCACATTTAGGGAAAAGATAGAATGCTCCTTGTGGAGTGTTAACTTCAAAACCCGGGATTTCTTTAGCCAACTTGACGATAAGGTCACGGCGACGTTCGAAAGCCTTACGCATTTCTTCTACAGGTTCCTGAGTTCCTGTGTAGGCAGCTTCAGCAGCCTTCTGAGATACTGAACATGGACCTGAAGTATATTGTCCCTGAAGTTTGTTTACACCTTTTACAATCCATTCCGGTCCGGCAATGAAACCGATACGCCATCCTGTCATTGCATAAGCTTTTGATACACCGTTTACTATAACTACGCGGTCTTTAATCTCTGCAAACTGAGCAATGCTTTCATGCTTTCCTATATAGTTGATATGTTCGTAGATTTCGTCTGCAATAACAATTACACGTTCGTGTTTTGCAAGTACTGCAGCCAATCCGGCCAACTCTTCTTTTGTATAAACAGAACCGGTTGGGTTAGAAGGAGAACATAAGATAAGTGCACGAGTGTTAGGAGTAATTGTAGCTTCAAGCTGTTCTGGAGTAATCTTGAAGTCCTGCTCTATACCTGCACTTACAATAACTGGAGTTCCTTCTGCCAATTTTACCATTTCAGGATAGCTAACCCAATATGGCGCAGGAACGATAACTTCGTCGCCTTTGTTGATAAGAGCCATGATAGTGTTACAAACAGACTGTTTTGCACCATTTGCACAACTGATCTGTGCTGCTGTATATTCAAGTCCGTTTTCTTTCTTCAATTTCTCTACTATAGCGTTACGCAAAGCCGGATATCCCGGAACTGGTGAATAACGTGAGAAATTGTCATCAATAGCCTGTTTTGCTGCTTCCTTGATGTGATCCGGTGTATTGAAATCTGGTTCACCTACACTAAGATTGATTACGTCAATACCTTGAGCTTTTAATTCGCTGCTCTTTTGCGACATAGCCAATGTAGCCGATGGCGACAGGCTGTTCAAACGATCTGAAAGTTGGTTCATTGTATAGTCCTTGTTTAAATGTTGATTTATTTTGCAAAATAAGTTATTTCTAATGACATACGCAATAGAAATAACTTTGAAAATGAAAAAATGCCGCATATAGCGGCATTTTATTTACTTTCTGTCTCCTAATATTCTAAGAAGATAAATAAACAGATTTATGAAGTCCAAGTATAGCGTAAGTGCGCCTAATAGTGCAATTTTCTGTGTGGACTCATTTACTTCTATATCATCACCACTGAGCAGATGCTTGATCTTCTGGGCATCGTATGCCGTAAGACCTACAAATAGCAGTACTCCCACGTATGAGATTATCATATCCATCATGGAATTGTGTAAAAACATATTAACCACCGATGCTATGATAATACCTATCACTCCCATAATACAGAGGTTGCCTATACGTGTAAGGTCTTTTTTAGTTACATAACCAAATATTGCCATTGCTCCGAATGTTCCTGCTGTTACAAAGAATGTAGTTGCTATGGAACTCATTGTGTATACCAAAAACAGGATAGACAATGTCATTCCGTTAAGAATGGAATAGGCAATGAACAACAGAGTAGCCGTAGTAAAGCTGATTTTGTTTATTCTGGCAGTCATATACATTACCAATACAACTTCGGCAATAAGCATTCCCCAAAACATCATAGAGTTTTGTGTCATGAGGTTAAGGACTGTCATTGATTTGGCCATATACATGGCTGTCAGACCTGTTATGGCAAGTGCCAGGGTCATCCATGTATAAACACTGCGCATTAGAGCATTCTGTGCAACCTTCGATTTGTATGAATCTTGTATCAGATTCTTGCTTTCGAGTATGTTCATAGTTATTTGATATTAATTTATTTGTTAAAATGAAGAGTATGTCCCATACGTTCTTTCTTGGTATGCAGATATCTTTCATTGAATTCGTTTGGAGTTACTTCGATTGGTACATTCTCCACGATTTCAAGTCCATATGCCTCCAGACCAACTCTCTTTACAGGATTGTTTGTAAGCAGACGCATTTTAGTTATACCTACTTCTCTTAAAATCTGTGCACCCACTCCGTAGTCTCGTTCATCGGCCTGATGTCCCAGGCAGATATTTGCATCTACCGTGTCCATACCTTCTTCCTGAAGCTTGTATGCTTTCATCTTTTCCATCAGCCCAATACCTCTTCCTTCCTGGTTAAGATAAATTACGGCACCTTTGCCTTCCTTGTCGATAAGTTCCATTGCCTTATGGAGCTGTTCGCCACAGTCGCATCTCATTGAACCGAAGATGTCGCCTGTAGCGCATGATGAGTGTACTCTTACCAATACAGGTTCGTCCGGTGTGAAATTACCTTTTATCAGGGCTACATGCTCCAGACCGTTACTTTTCTGGCGGAAAGGAATGAGTCTGAAATGTCCGTGTTCGGTAGGCATATCTACTTCCACCCCTTTTTCTACAAGTGACTCTTGTTTCAGACGGTAGGCAATGAGATCTGCTATCGAAATCAGTTTAAAACCGAATTCGTCTGCCAGTTTTCTGAGTTCCGGCAGGCGTGACATTGTTCCGTCTTCATTCATAATTTCCATAAGTGCTGCTGCCGGATACAGTCCTGCAAGGCGCGCCAGGTCGATAGAAGCTTCTGTGTGTCCTGCTCTACGAAGAACTCCTTTGTCCTGTGCGTACAGCGGGTTAATGTGACCAGGGCGTCCGAATGTCTCTGGTTTTGAATTCGGATCCGCAAGAGCACGTATTGTTGCGGCTCTGTCTGCTGCTGAAACTCCAGTACTGCATCCCTCGAGTTTATCAATTGTTACAGTGAAAGGAGTTCCTAATATAGATGTGTTGTTTGATACTTGTCTAGGCAAGTCCAACTCATCACATCTTGATATTGTTATAGGAGCACAAAGTACACCTCTGGCATGTTTCAGCATGAAGTTTACTTTTTCAGGTGTGATAAGTTCGGCTGCAACTATCATATCGCCTTCATTTTCGCGGTCTTCATCGTCTACTACTATGACGATTTCACCCTTACGAAAATCTTCTATTGCTTCTTCGATTGTGTTCAGTTTGATTTTATCCATAATGTATATATGCTATTGTAATATGTTATTTTTTATTCTTTCCTGAATGTCTCTGCTTGTTTTTACTATTACTTTCAAGTCCTTGTCCAGTGTTACTCTATGTCTCCATATATTAAACCATATAATAATTCCGGCGGGGAATATTATACCTAGTATTATATTAAGCCATATTTTGTCGGAAACACTTTTATGTGCCTTTATAAATAAGAACGGGTAGTTGTTCAATTTGTTCAATATCACCGGATCTTTTGAATTTGAAAGTTCTTCTACTACGCTTTCAATCTGTATGCTTATGTCTTTGATATGGTCATCATGTGTGTGGTTTGTAAATATCTTATAATAGTTTGGAGGTCCCAATAGCTTATGTGTACTTGCGTAGCTCTCACACTCGTTGCATATCGATTCTAAATCTTCGTATACTTTCTTATATTCTGGGCTGTAAATTATTACTTCCTTTCTGAATATATGTCTTGATTGTCTCAGACCGAATATTTTTCTAAAGAATGCCTTATAGACATCAATGTTGAATACTACAGAATCTTTGTTTGACTTGTATGTCAGGAACACTCCCATAGGGGCCAGTACTAGACTACTCATCCAAGTTCCCAGTATGATGTTCATTTCTCCACTTTTGGCCACACGTGTAGCTCCGGAATCAATGATGTAATACAGTATGAAAATTAGTACTGATATGACTACAGGCATTCCTAATCCTCCTTTTCTAATGATTGCTCCTAAAGGTGCACCAATAAAAAAGAAGAATACACATGCAAACGAAAGCGTTATTTTCTTGTGCCAGTCTGATTTGTGCGAACGAATGCTTTTGTCATTGTCTTGTGTGACAAATGATTTCATACTCCAATCTGAGCTTAATGATGACATCCTTCTTTCTGTTGCTGATAAAGTCTTTAATTTCTCATCAGAACTGAGGGAACGGTAAATACTGTCGGTATTGATTGATAACAGATTCTGTTCTATAATTTTTGTTGAGTCCGCTTTGCTTAATTCTGTAGTCTTATAAGTTGATGACATTATTTCATCATGCATCGCTCTTCCTACACTGTCTGTATATGCAGTCAGTGAATCTATTGTAGCTGTGATTTCTTTCATGTTTTTAATGTCCGAACGTCTGTTCAGAAAACTTCCATCTACCATGTTGAATTCAGCATCGAAGTCGATAAGTGTATGTTTTTCGCTGAAAGTTTCTCTTCTGTATGGTACATTTTTTGAATCGATGTTCTGCGACTTTAAGTTTTCGAACAATTCACCGTTGTACAGGTGTAGGTACAGGTGCTTTTTGTCGGCGGTGAGTTCCAGTTTGCCTTCTTCTGCCCAAATAATACGTGCATTCTCGAAACCATCTGAAAAATTGTATATCAACACATCTTTCAAAATACCGGTTTCTCTGTCTTTCTTGTTAACGTAAATATTGTAGCCTTCTATATCTGAATAGAAAACTCTTTCGGGTATATCAACTTCCGGCGACTTTTGTTTCATAGAAACCAATAAAGTCCACAATTGTTTTTGAGCTTTGGGGCCTATTACATTTTGGAAGTAAAACGATGTAAGTCCTAAGATTATGCACAACAAAGCAATTGGACGCATTATTCTTAGAAGTGGAATACCTGCAGCTTTCATTGACAGCAATTCGTATCTTTCTCCGAAATTACCAAATGTCATAAGTGCTGCTAGAAGTATTGCAAGTGGCAATGATAATGGTATAAGTGTAAGTGCAGAAAGAATGAAGAACTGAGCCAGTATGTCAAGCTCAAGTCCTTTTCCCACCAGTTCGTCAACATATTTCCACAAGAATTGCATCATGAAGATGAACAGGCATATAAAGAATGTTCCAGCAAAGAGTAAAGTAAAACTCTTTAGAACGAATATATCTAATTTTTTTATACGTAATATTCCCATCATTTTATATTATGATGCAAAAATAGCATAAAATATGGATAGGGGGGTAATGTTTTGTATATTTTTAATTATTACAGTCTATACTCCAAAAACCCTTTTCAGTACGTCGATTTGTGAATTCCATAGATTAATAGTGTCTTCTTCATCTTCAGGGTCGGCAAAATCTGTTACCTCAAGTATATGGTCGGAAGTGAGCTCGTTGAATAATATTTTGAATTCGAAAAAAGATTTAGGTTCTTCATCGTCCTTCCAATGAAATCTGATGAAATACTCAGATCTGGTGTTTGTGATATCAGCGTCTCTACTCTCTGTTTTTCCCCATTTGAATGTATATGTTTTTCCGTTTCTTGTAACTTTGTCGGCAAACCATCTTTCCAGACCTGCTGGAGTACTAATTGCATTCCATATTATGATTCTTGAAGTAGGATTCAGCGGATATTCTATTTTTAATTTTTTTTTCATGTGTTATTGGTGTATTATTTCTGTGTTTTTTTAATTGTTGGCAAATTAAAGTAAATTTTCCGACTAATGGCGCAATTTTTTCTATATTATAAAACATAGTATTGGAATGCTTTGTTGTTTAAATCTTCATGCCCTGTTGTTTTGCTTGAAATGTATAGTCATTTTATACTGAAATAAATTTTATCTTTTTGAGTAAAAAAACATGGAAAAGCTTGTTTATTAAAAAAAAAGATGATACCTTTGCACCCGCAATCGAGAAACAATGGCGGGATAGCTCAGCTGGTTAGAGCGCATGATTCATAATCATGAGGTCACCGGTTCAATCCCGGTTCCCGCTACTATTTAACGATTAGGCCGTTGGGTGGCTTCCACGCCTGGCGGTTTTTATAAACAATGGCGGGATAGCTCAGCTGGTTAGAGCGCATGATTCATAATCATGAGGTCACCGGTTCAATCCCGGTTCCCGCTACACGACATAATGGAATTAATATAAGACATTTAGGAAATATTTTCTTAAGTGTCTTTTTTTTATGCACTAAATAATGGAAGATTGAGCCGGCTTCCTATTGTTTTGTAGTAGTCAAGTATATTTGTGTTAGGGGTATAAAAAAAGGTACATCTTATGATGTACCTTTTAATTTCTTTAGTTAGTTTTGGATTATGCTTCAGCGCAAGGAATTACAGAAACATAGCTTCTGTTTTCACGACCTTTTTTGAAACATACTGTACCATCTACCAATGCGTAAAGAGTGTGGTCACTACCCATACCTACATTGTTACCTGGATTGTGAACTGTTCCTCTTTGACGAACAATGATATTACCAGCCTTACAAGCTGAACCACCGAATATCTTTACGCCTAATCTCTTGCTTTCTGATTCACGACCGTTCTTAGAACTACCTACACCTTTTTTATGTGCCATTTTCTTCTACGTTTTAATGATTAAGCAATAACTTGTTTGATTGTCAATTCTGTAAACTGCTGACGGTGACCGTTCAGTTTTCTGTAACCTTTTCTTCTCTTCTTGTGGAATACCAATACTTTGTCACCCTTTACAAGGTTTGACTTAACTTCGCAAACCACTTTTGCACCTTCTACAGTAGGAGCACCTACAGTTACAGTACCATTGTTGTCAACCAACAAAACTTTGTCAAATTCAACAGTTGCGCCGTTTTCAGCGTTCTGAATGTGGTGTACAAACAGTTTCTTGCCTTCTTCAGCTTTGAACTGCTGACCGTTAATTTCTACGATTACGTACATTTTATTATAATTATTAAACGGGTTTCTTCCGTAAGGTGGATTGATTCTGGCAACCACTTGTTTACCTCCACGGACTAAAATCGGCTGCAAAGATACTCTAAATACTTTATATAATCAATAGTTTTAGATCATTTTTTTGTATAAAATCCTCTTTTTCAATAATAATCATTCTAATACTGATGTTATTTTGTTTGTCTTATATTGATAGTTTATAGATTCTTGTTTATATATACATCTTAGAGTATAGTATTGGATTTTATAATAAGAAAATAATCGGATATATTCCATCGCGAAACATATCCGATTATTTTCTTAAATGATTTATTTTATTAGAAATACAGGTAACGATTATCTGTTACTTCAGCTTTCTGATAGAGATCATTGATGAACTGTGTTGCAAATCTTGCATACATGTTTGTCAGTGTTGCTTCTTCTGATTTAACATCCAGTTTTTCAGTGCCGTTATCCTTGCTCAAAACCTGTACTATATAAACACCTGCATTACCCTTAACAGGAGCACTTGTTGCGTTTACAGCTGTTTTTGACGCTACTGCACCAATTACAGGTTCGCTACCTCTAGTAAGTGATATGTATGCTGGAGCTGAGAATGTAACGTGCTTAACTGTGTCGCTTACCGCATTCTTAATAGCTTTAGCCTGATCGATAGATGTGCAAGCCTTCATGTCTGCCATAATCATTTCAGCCTTTTTGTCGCGGCGAATCTCGCTGCGAAGCATGTCTGCTACTGAGTTGATGTTACGATATCCTACAGGATTGATTTTGTCAAGAGCAACAACCATGATATGATCATTGTTTCCACATTCATAAAGTGGAGATACTTCTCCTTCTTTAGCGCTGAATATCCAACGGATAACTTCTTTAGTTGAAGGAACACCGCCTACATAATGTTCAGCAGAAGAGAAGTCTGTACGAGGCATTACTGTATAACCGTATTCTTCAGCATTTTTTTCAAGTTCTTCGATAGTGTTGCTTTGTGCTACAAACTGGCTGAACTTGTTGTATACATCGTTATATGTATCGTTGCTGAATTCAACATTACGTTTGATGACTGCCACTTTATATTTTTCCTGAATACTTTTTTTGTTCATTACTTCCAGGATAATATTTGCCTGACCAATGTTTAATTTAGCAAGCTCTTTTACTGGCTGGTTGATAAGAGTCTTGATGAAAGTCTCGTTTTCAGTATTTAGCTGTCCGCCTTCCCAAGATCTGGCGCTTACCCATGTGGCTTCGCCTGTCTGTCCGTAGACTTTTGCAATTTCTTCAAAGTTTGCTCCACCTTTCAGTGCATCGTAGATACTGTCAGTAAGAGTTTTTGTCTTTTCTTGAGTATTTGCATAAACTTGTATCTGACGGAACTGTATAGAGTCAGGAGCATTTACTTTTTCAATAATCTTGAAAGCATTGTATGAATCGTCAGTCTGACTGTAATATGGACCGAATACTTCGTTCATACCAATTGAGTCAAGACGTGCTACAACGTCAGATGGTAAAACTGATTTGTTGACAGGAATATCAGAGTATGATACAGCTGAACCTGTTGTACGTACAAATGTACCGTAGTCTGAAGTGGTATTGTTTAATTGTTCGCTATATTCTGTTACTTCGTCCAATACTGCTTTTCTGTCTGCATCTGAAGGTTGTACCTGTACGTCTACAAAACGTATGTTACGAGTTTCAGCCAGCTGCTTGAACTGTTCTTTTCTTTCGTTGTAAAGTTTCTTTATTTCGTCATCTGAAACTTTTACCAAAGAATCGTTTACTGCAGAATATGGAACAGCTGCCATAAGTAAATCGCTCTGTTCTGTGCGAGATTTGAAAGCATCTTCTGCAGAAGCAGGATTTGAAATCAGAGACTTAGCAATAAGGTTCTGATATTTTTCGGCCAAAGCAGACTGTCTTAATGTCTTTTCAACAAAGTTCCAGAAATTACCCATTGTCTGATAGTATTCTACATACTGCGCTGGCATTTGGCTTGTGCTTAGATTAGCATAATCAACAAGGAATTTCTTCAACATATCCTTATCGAAAGCACCAGTTTGTGGATTGCGGAACGGAGTATTCATCAGCATTGGATGAGTCCCTTCGTCAATGATAGACTGAATTTCAGCATCTGTAACCGTGAGACCCAGTTTTTCTGCCTGTTCTGCAATTAGTTTGTTGTTTACGTATGATTGCCATACCTGGTCTTTTACACTTGCCAGCTGAGTCTCATTTAGAGAAGCTAATCCGTTTGTCAATTTAATGACTTCAGTGTATTCATCAACCAGCTTTTGATAATCTTGTGCGGAGATTTTTTCTCCATTAATTTCTCCAATGTCTTGCCTTCCTTGATGTGGCTGGAAAATTTTCCAGGCGTCGCCTGCGATAAAGGCGAAGAGGGCAATACCGATAACAATGACCAACAATGGTCCTTTGCTTCTAATTGTTTGTAAAGTTGCCATTTAAATTTATTATTTTTTGTTTATTGTTTTTCTGTAATTAGCGCACGAAGATACGAAAAATGTTTTTGAGTTGCTATTTTCTGTAGAAAAAAATGCTTATTTCTGTATTTTCAGTTTTACAAGCTCTATTTTTGTACTTGTAGCTTTTATTATATTGAATTGAAATCTGTCAATTAATATGTTTTCGTGAGGTTTTGGGATCCTTTGGAACTCATTGATAATTAATCCTCCCAGAGTTTGATATTCATCGCTTTCCGGTAGATTCAGATTGAACTTTTCATTTATTTCTTCTATTTCCAGACGACCGGAGAGAATGTATTCATTTTCATTTATTTTTTTTGCTATAGTATTCTTGTTGTCGTGTTCGTCTTCAATGTCTCCTAACAGTTCTTCTACTAAATCTTCTAATGCTATTATTCCTGATGTTCCACCAAATTCATCCACTATTACAGCCAAAGTTTTTTTCTGTTGCATTAGTAGCTGCATAAGTTTGTTCGCACTCATGCTTTCTGGTACAACTGGTATTGATTTGATATTGTTTTCCCAATCAGTATGTGTGTTGAACATCTCGGATGAGTGTATGTATCCTATAATATTATCAATATTGTCTCTGTATATTATGAGTTTACTCAATCCGCTATCTATGAAGATTTTCATGATTTCTTCTTTCGAAGTACCTGTTTCTGCTGCAATAATTTCTGTTCTTGGTATCATGCAGTCTTTTACCTTTATATTTGAGAAATCCAGTACATTGCGGAATATTTGTATTTCCGGCTCTATTTCATTCTCTTTTATTGTATCGTCAATACTGCTTTCAATGAGATAATCCAGGTCTACTTTTGAAAATGCTTTTTCGCTGTCTTCTTTTTTTATCTTTTTTCCTGCCAGTCTTAGTATTGTAGTGGAAACAAGTGCAGAGAATTTACTTATTGGGTATAGAATAAGGTAGCATAGGAATGTTGGTACGCAGAATATTTTTAAAGTTAGATTTGGGTTTATTTTAAACAGAGTTTTTGGAAGGAATTCACCTGTTATTAATATTACTAATGTTGATATAATGGTCTGTGTCACAACAAGCAATACTTCATTTGTTATTATTCCTATAAGTAAATGTTGTTC
>NZ_JADYTF010000109.1 GCF_021530995.1 Bacteroides caecigallinarum | reverse complement strand
CCATATTGTCAAGAGGGCTTCGCACCAAACAATTACTCGTAAAGCACGCCTCTTTAGGCTACTGTTGACGGAACAACAGGTTCAGACATCATGCTGAACAATTACTTGTACGACTTCTTGTCGCACAATTTTATGTAAAGATACTCATTTTCAGTGAGACTTGCAAATATTTAGAGAACTTTTATTGCTGATTATCAGAGTTTTATCATTAAATTCTTATGCTCGTTATCACCGGAGTTTCAAGTATCGTGACCAGGTCTTTCCAGTCTATCTTATACACTGTCACATCGTCCTTACGCTCTATTTTCATGAACTTATAACCCTTTATGAAGGACTTCTCATGAAGGTAGTAGGCATTGCGCTCATAGTGTATCATACGAACCTTGCGTTGGTCTTTAGACATAAACATGTAAACGTCTCCGTTCAGAGGATCTCGGTGATATCTGCCGCGGATTATCTCGCATATACGCTGGGCCTTGCATCTCATGTCATGAAGTTCAGGAAGATAATAGAAGTTATGCAGTCCGTTTATACTTAGCATAAGCCCTCCAGTTTCTCCACCAGTGTTTTCAGCCCCTGATAGTCTAAGCCTTTCTTTTGTATGCGCAAGCCCTCACGGGTTCTTATCGTCACCATGATGCTTCCTTTATGGGGAGTTGTACGTTTGGGCTTGTCTTTAGCAACATCCTGCTGTTCTTCATTACCAGCCTGAATCAACTCTTCAGGAATTCCTTCCACTTCTACAGGTACAACCTTCTTTTGTGTCTTCTTGAACCAGTCATAGAATGCCGTGTATGGAATATTGTTGCTAATGCAGAATGAGTTGATGGAAACTCCTTTGGGTTCACCTTCGGTCTTGTAGAGGAACCACAGTCTTTCAAAGTCTTTTTCGCTAAACATAATCTTTCAAGTTTTAAGTTTAGCACAAAGGTATGAGAAAGAGCCATGCTAGTCAATACGCCAATTTTGGATGGTTACCATCGTTAATCAGATTGAGGGCATGGATATAAAGCTTATACTGGTGCTCCCTGTATAAATCAGCAATAATTATGTTGAACTTTTTATCCATGCAAACACTTTTTAAATTAACGAAAAAACTACCATAAATACAGTTAATAATCTATGGTAGTTTTTTTATGTCTTATTTTTCGGTACAAAGTTAATAAAATGTTACCAACAACTGATATCTTCTTCGATGTCTTTCATTCGGTCTTTAGTAAAGACCGGGCTTTTTATTCCGCTTCTCTTCTGTTTCATGTAGTCATCAAGGAGCCTGAAAGCGTATTTGCCAAGCATGATGATTGCTATAAGGTTACATATTGCCATAAGAGCCATAGTGATGTCGGCAAGGCTCCACACTAGATTTAGGCTTGCTATGGAACCGAAAAATACCATTCCTCCTACAAGCACACGGTAAACATGTACTACTTGCTGGTTTTTGGTTATGAATCTTATATTGGCTTCGCCGTAATAATAGTTTCCAAGTATGCTGCTATATGCGAAGAACAATATCGCAATGGCTATGTATGTACTTCCGATAATTCCAATCTGGCTGTTCAGAGCTGCCTGTGTGAGTTGTATTCCGTCAAGTCCGGCATTCGTGTTCTCTCCGCTGAAAAGAATTATGAAAGCTGTACATGTACATATTAATAATGTGTCGGTGAACACTCCTAGAGCTTGGATAAATCCTTGTTTTGCAGGATGGGTTACGTGTGCAGTAGCAGCTGCGTTTGGAGCAGAACCCATACCGGCCTCATTGCTGAACAATCCTCTTTTTATACCCTGCATAAGAGCTGCGCCTATACCTCCACCGATAGCCTGCTCCATGCCAAATGCATTTTTTACTATCAGAGCTATTACGTCTGGCATGTGAGTTATATTGCTTATTACAATATAGAGAGCCAGAACTATATATCCCAGTGCCATTATAGGAACAAGTATGCTGCTTACATTTGCTATCCAGTGTACACCGCCGAATATTATGATTATTGTGAGTGCAGTAATTCCAATTCCCATATATATAGGTGGTATATTAAACGCGCTGTCGAAAGCCGCACAGATTGTATTGCTCTGTACGGAGTTGAATGCAAAACCGAATGTGATAGTTATCAGCACGGCAAAGATAATTCCCATCCAGCGTTTTTTCAGTCCTTTCTCCATATAGTATGCCGGACCTCCGATATATGAGTGTTTGCTTTTTATTTTAAAGAGTTGTGCCAGTGTTGATTCTACGAAAGCACTGCTAGCTCCAAGAAGGGCGATAATCCACATCCAGAATATGGCTCCCGGACCGCCCACGGTTATTGCTGTGGCTACTCCCGCAAGGTTACCTGTCCCTACACGGCTTGCCAAAGAAATGGTAAATGCCTGAAATGATGATATGTGTTTTTCGTGTCCGTCTATTTTTGCTGTAGAATCGCCGAGCAGTCTTATCATCTCGCCAATCATTCTGAATTGTACAAATCTGGTCTTGAAACTGAACCACAGTGCACAACCCAGCAGCATTGCTATAAGTATGTATGTCCAAAGAATGTCGTTAGCCTGATTAATAAAATCTGTTACAATGTTCATTATCAATTGAATGTTCTATATTATTAAATGTTATAATGTGATATCTTCCTTTAGTCTGAAATAGAATGTATGTTCTCTGAAAACTTGTTCTACAAGTTCAAATCTGATAAAATCAGCCAGCAGTCTGCTTGTTGTTATCCTTGGGATGTTTGATAATTTACTGCATTTGTTTAATGTAAGTTCTCCGTTTTTCTCCAATACATTCAGAAGATGTTTTTCTCGCTCAGAGTATGTTACGATAACTCTCTCATCTTCTTTATTATATTTCCATCTGTTTAGGAAAACTGTATCAGCAAGAATATTCTCATCTTTTATTCTGACGTATGCCCATGCCTTGTTTTCTGCATCAATTGCGCAGACAGGTTTGTTTTTACTCTCTTCTATAGTAACTTCAAGAATATCTTTGCCCTGAACTCGGTATATCTTGTTCGAGATATTCACCTCAGGCTTGCAATACATTTTTGCGGCGGCCTCTATCATATAAATTTCTTCTTCAGAGCGCACGCCCGCTATTTTTCCGTTATCTTTTACTCCAACCAAAAGTCTTCCGCCTTCAGTATTTGAGAAGGCGGATATGCTTTTGGCTATTTTCCTTGCATCCGAAATAGCGAATTTAAAATCCTGATGGACGTGTTCACCTTCGTCAATCAGTTTTAGTATATAAGATTCGTCAGTAGGGTGCATAATGAGTTTAGTTTTGTGTTTGTGTAGTATATGAATAGTCTTTTAATATTCGCAAGACTTGTGAGTCATGATGTCGAGTACTACCTTATCCGTTTCGTTCATTCCTACAGAGCCGATTCTGGTAAGGTTTCTTATACTCAAATCAACATCATCTTCTATTATACCTTCTACGGAAGTTACACACTTCTGTTCCATTGCCATAATGGCAGAGAATACAGCTGTAGATACTCCACTTGTAACTTTCAGTGCACAGCTAGGTTTTGCTCCGTCGCATATCATACCCGTAAGATTGGCTATCATATTCTGTACGGCATAAACTATCTGCTGATATTCTCCTCCCATGAGATATGTTATACCACAGCTACTACCTGTAGCAGCTACCACACATCCGCATAGTGCGGAGAGACGACCGAGACTCTGTTTGATATAAATTACAGTAAGATGGCTCAATGTCAGGGCACGAATAAGTTCTTCTTCTGTCTTGTTGTTATCTTCAGCATATACCACTACAGGCATAGTGGCCGCTATACCCTGATTACCGCTTCCTGAATTGCTCATCACTGGAATCATGGCACCTGCCATACGCGCATCGCATGCAGCCGATGTATATGAAAGTATATGAGTGAAAGTATTGTCTCCCATAATGTCTCTTTCATTTTTGCATCCCATCAGTGTCTTGCCCAGTTCATGTCCGTAATGACCTTTAAGAGAACGTTCAGCAGCCTGCTTGTTGAGGCGTTTTGACTCAAGGATAAATCTTATCTCATCCAGTGGAGCTGTAGTGGCAAATTCATAAACCTTGTGCAGGCTGAGGTTGAGATCATCATCGTTTAACTCGTTCTCACCGGCCACCTTTTCATTCAGAATGACATCGCTATTCTTGCTTACATATACGAAATTTGTATGTCCACCGCTGATTATTGCTGTTGCTTCATCCTTTTCGGCCGAACATTTTACTTCAATGTACAGTTTTTCTTCAATACCATATTTTAGGCCTATTTCAATGGCTTGCGAGTCAATCATTTTCTTGCCTTCTTCTACGGCTTCAGGTGTACAGTCTTTTAAGACTTCAAGCTGATAATCTGATTTTCCGATGATTGCGCCCAACGCTATAGCTATAGGAAGTCCTATCATGCCTGTACCGGGAATTCCAACACCCATGGCATTTTTCAGGATGTTTGCGCTAAGCAGTACTGATATCTTTTCAGGTTTTTTTCCCAATGTCTCTGTTGCTTTAGCTACACAAAGAGCTACTGCGATAGGCTCTGTACAACCTATCGCAGGAACAACTTCTTTCTTTATCAGGGCAATTATTTGCTCTCTTTCTGATTTTGAAATCATCTTTCTGATTATTTATTTTTTGTAGTTCTTTAAACCGGTTTCAAGGAAATCTATATATAGATTGATGTCCTCATCGTATGAATATGATTTGTTTAGAGGCATACCTTCATTGTCCACCAGTACATAGAATGGCTGTGCATTTGCTCCGAACTTGGAACGTTGCAGATAGCTCCACTTGTCACCTACAGTACGCAAAGTACGTTCCTTGCCGTTCTCTGTTACAGTAATAGGTTCAGCCAATTTAGTCTTGTCGTCAACGTATAGTGTGATAAGTACATAATCTTCTGTCAATAGCTTGCTCACATTCTGGTCTGTCCAAACAGCCAGTTCCATCTTTCTACAGTTTACACATCCATATCCAGTGAAGTCTATCATGACAGGCTTCTTGTTCATTTTGGCATATTCCATACCGGCTTCATAATCTGTAAACTTAGCGTGAACTTCATTCTTGTAAAGATTGAAATCCTGTGTCTGCATAGGTGGAGCGAATGCACTGACTGCTTTTAGTGGAGCTCCCCAAAGACCTGGTATCATATAAATGGCGAATGCCAGAGATATTAGGGCCATGAAGAATCTTGGTACGCTTACTTTCTGGTCGTCGTCATCATGAGGGAATTTGATTTTGCCTAACAGGTACATACCCAAAAGTCCGAAGATTACTATCCACAAAGCGAGGAATGTTTCGCGGTCAAGTATTCTCCATCCGTATGCAAGATCGGCAACAGAAAGGAACTTTAATGCGAATGCCAGTTCAAGGAATCCTAATGTAACTTTAATAACATTCATCCATCCTCCAGATTTAGGCATTGATTTGAGCCATGATGGGAACAGGGCAAAAAGTGTGAAAGGCAATGCAAGTGCGATTGCAAATCCAAGCATACCGATGGCAGGAGCTACCACGCTACCTGTAGTAGAAACTTCTACAAGCAGGAAACCGATAATAGGACCTGTGCAAGAGAATGATACAAGTGACAATGTGAATGCCATAAGGAATATACTCAACAGTCCTGTAGTCTGTTCGGCTTTACTGTCGACAGCATTGCTCCATTTTGAAGGTAGAGTAATTTCAAATGCTCCGAAGAATGATGCTGCAAATACCAGGAGCATCAGACAGAACAGAATGTTGAAAACAGCATTTGTGGACAATGCGTTAAGAGCACTTGCACCGAAAATAAGTGTGATAGCAAGTCCAAGAGTAAGATATATTACTACGATAGAAGCACCGTAAGTCCATGCGTCGCGTATACCTTTCTTTTTATCCTTTGTACGTTTGAGGAAGAAACTTACTGTCATCGGAATGATTGGCCATACACATGGAGTGAACAAAGCAAGAAGTCCTCCGGCCAAACCTGTAAGGAATATGTATATCCATGACATAGATTCTTCTCCAGCGTGTTCACCGAAGCTATTCAATTCATTTATTACAGGTTTCCAATAATCTGTTTTTTCTGAATTTCCAAGTTTCAGAGGAGACAGTTCAAGTCCGTTTTCAGTATTGGCTACAGTTTCACTGTTATTATCGCTACCAGATGCAACGTTTACGCCTGTTCCATTGAAATTAAAATCAACGCTGGTAGGAGGGAGGCAATTTTCATTATTGCATGCTCCGTATTCCAGATATCCTTTTATATTATAGTTTCCATCAGTTATTTTTATTTTCTGAATGAAAGTAGCCTTATCTTTGAAGTATCTTACTTTCATACCGAAAATAGGGTCCATTTCATTTATTTCATTACCTACAGGAGTAAGTTTTCCTACAGTTTCGGCACCTTCTATTTTGTCTATATTGAAAGTGGCCGAGATTGGACCTCCTTCTCCTAACTCTGTTGAATATACATGCCATCCTTTGTCAATTGTGGCGTTAAATACTATTTCCGCTTCAGTATCTGAATTTTGTTTCCATTCAGTCTTGAATTTTATAGGCTCTTGTATTTGCGCCAGAGCCGGTAAGGTTAAGATAACTGACAATAGCCAGCAATACAATAATCTTTTTGTCATTTGTTACAATAAAATTAAGAGTTGATAATGTTTTTGCAAAGATACGCATTTTTATATTATTTCTTGTTTCTGAGTCTTCTCTTATATGATTTTTTTATGTGTTGATGTTCCTTTGAGAGCTTTTTTTGATAAAAAGATAAATTATTTTGTTTAAAAGTTTGTATGTTCAAAAAAAAAGCATACCTTTGCATCGCTTTTGAGAAATAAAGCACTTCGAAAGGAGTTTTGGAGAGGTGGCAGAGTGGTCGATTGCGGCGGTCTTGAAAACCGTTGTACTGCGAGGTACCCGGGGTTCGAATCCCTGTCTCTCCGCTGAACGTTACGGACAAAACCGGACAACGAACAGACAAGTCCCACAAATTCAATGATTTGTGGGACTTTTTTTATCCCCTTGTGTCTGCCTTAAAGTACATTTTTTCGCCCCTAAAAGACAAGGTTTCTAACCTAACTCGTACCCCCGACAAACAAAATCAAAAAGGGGGTACAGATAGTCGGAAATTGGCGAACTTCTGTCGGTGTTTGGCGAGCCTGCATAAAACTCATTTTTAAGCATTTACAGTATTTTTGTAACTAAAAAGTGAGTATATGAAATCGACATTCAACATTTGCTTTTACGCAAAGAAAGACAAGCAGAAAGCGGGCGGTGCGTACCCCCTTTTCGCCCGTATCACAGTGGACGGTGTGGCAAGCCGTTTTAATACTAAATTGGACGTGCTGCCTGAAATGTGGGACGGTAAGGCTGGCAAGGCTATCGGACGCACAGCGGAAGCCGGACGTATCAACCGTATGTTAAGCGATATAAACGCATCGCTGAACACCATCTACCACGAAATGCAGCGGCGTGATAATTACGTTACTGCCGAGAAAGTTAAAAACGAGTTTTTGGGACACAGCGAGAACCACGAAACCATCCTTACCTTGTTCCAAAAGCACAATGAGGACGTGAAACAGCTTGTTGGCATATCCAAGACGATAGCGACCTACCGCAAGTATGAGGTTACACGCCGTCACCTTGCGGAGTTTATACAGAGTAAATATAACCTTTCTGATATTTCCATCCGGGAAATAACCCCGATGTTCATTACCGATTTCGAGTTATATTTGCGTACAGCCTGCAAGTGCGGTTACAACACCACCGCCAAGTTCATGCAGTTTTTCAAGCGCATCATCATCATAGCCCGAAACAATGGCATACTGGACAAAGACCCGTTCGCCAGCTATAAAATCCGGCTGGAAAAAGTGGACAGGGGCTATTTGACGGAAGACGAGATAAAAATCATCCTCAAAAAGAAAATGGCTTCCGAGCGTTTGGAACACGTCAGGGACTTGTTCATCTTTTCCTGTTTCTGCGGTCTGGCTTACAGTGATGTTGCCAACCTGCGGCAAGAGAATATCCGAAAGTCATTTGACGGTAATCTGTGGATAATGACGAAGCGGCAAAAGACCAACACGGACGTGAATGTTCCCCTGTTGGATATTCCCAAAATGATATTGAAGAAATACAAAGGCAAGCTGCCGGACGGAAAGATATTACCTATAATCAGCAACCAAAAGCTGAATGCCTACCTGAAAGAGATTGCCGATGTGTGCGGGATTAAAAAGAACCTCACATTCCATCTTGCCCGGCACACGTTCGCCACGACCACCACGCTGGCAAAGGGTGTGCCCATTGAAACCGTCAGCAAGATGCTGGGACATACTAACATTGAAACAACACAAATTTACGCCCGCATCACTAACAACAAGATTAGCAGCGATATGCAGGGGCTTGACAAGAAATTTGTCGGTATCGAAAAGATTTATAAGGAAGTCGCCATGTGATTTTGATTATAGGGAACAGGTCGTAAACTGCGACCTGTTCTTGCTGCATTATTCCAACATTACTTAATCCTTAAAATATACAATTATGGGCTTGCAGATGCTTTCCCGGTTATTCCATGTTTGAGTTGGGCAAAGACGAGTGATGATCGGGAGCTATCACAATTTGTGATAACTCCTGACAACATTCGTCATACGCCTATTTCGCCAATGGCTATCATCCATCATGCGGGCAGTCTGTGAACTACCCGTATTTTTTATATCCTTTTCCAAAGCCACATTCCTCGAAACGCCAGCGGTGCATGGCATCGCAGACTGTCTTTCGTGAAAAGAGCCTTTGGAAACCCGCACAAGAGTATCGGAAGGTGAACTCCCGATACACTTGTTTTTCCCGCCCTCATAGGCAATTCCCTAATGGACTGAATGAGGAACAAGAACTTTTCCCCTGTTTCCCAACCTGTAAATCTTCCTCATTAAGCAGTCCTCCAACCGGGAGGTCGTTTTTATCATTTCAATAGGCAAAGGTAGTTACGTGTTCTTCACGGGTTTGCAAGGTCAAGCCTTTTCAGGTTTGGCGAAAAAATCTTCCCTGCGACATTCGTTGCGAGGTATTTTTTCCACAAAACCCTGCAAACTCTAAACACTGCCCTTTTAAGCCTATGTGAAACGAAAACGACCGACCCGACCGGAAGACGCATAAAAAAAAAGTCGGATTTACGGGAAACAGGAAAAAAGTTCAGTGAAACTTCAACTCCCTCACCTCTCAAATCCGCATAAAATTAAAAACTTAAAAATTACAGGATATGGAAGTAGCAACATTATCGGAAGCAAGAGTTTATGTAGGCACTTATGGCAAGTACAACAACGGTTCATTGTTCGGGGCATGGCTTGACCTGTCGGACTATTCGGACAAGGAAGATTTTTACGAAGCCTGCCGGGAGCTTCACAAGGACGAGGAAGATGCGGAGTATATGTTTCAGGACTGGGAGAACGTACCGGAAAACCTAATCGGCGAAAGCTGGATTTCAGAGAACTTCTTCACCTTGCGGGATGCGGTGGAAAAGTTGGGCGACACCGAACAGGAAGCCTTTTTCGTGTGGTGCAACTACAAAAGCCATGATTTGAGCGAGGAAGATGCGGACGACCTTGTTAGGCATTTCTGGGACGAGTATCAAGGGCAATATGACGATGAAGAAGATTTTGCCTACCGGATTGTAGAGGAATGTTACGACCTGCCGGAGTTCGCAAAGACCTATTTCGACTACAAGCAGTTTGCCCGTGATTTGTTCATGTGCGACTATTGGTTTGATGACGGTTTTGTATTCAGGGCGGCTTAAACGACCATTCGGGCGGGGTTAAAAGCCCTGCCCGCATAAACAGAGAAACGATGAAACGGAAAAGCATTTATAAAATCATCCTGCGGGTGTTATTGTTCTGCCTTGTGTGGCGGCTCGCCTGCACAGCCGGAGCAATCACGGCGGTAACGGCATATCTTGTATTTCGTGCCGCCTGTTTCCTGCTCCGGGTCTGCCTGTCGGCGTTTTATGCGTTGTGCGTGGCTCTGCTTTTCCTGCTGTTGCTTTCCCTATTGAGTATATAACGAATAAAAAACAGAATATCATGCAATCATTGAACAGAAACGGGGTGAGCATCACCCAAGCACCGGGAGAGGAAAAGTTTGTAAAATACCGTCCGGTCGTATTCAAGGGACGGATATTTTACCAGTACGACTACCGCCACACGGACGGGGAACTGTTTTCCACAGTGGCTAAAACGCTGGCAGAGTGCCGCCACAGGCGGGATAAATGGATAGAAAAGAAAGAACAGGGTAATAACAGATAAATTTTAAGGGTATGAAAACGACAGAAGTAAACAAGAACCTAATCGGCAGACGTTGCGAGTGTATTTTTACGGGCATGATGGTAACGGGCGTTATTGAGGACATCGAGGAAAACAAGTATTCTGTAAACGTGAAAGTGCATTTCGATAAGCCGCAGCAGTGGGGCGATGATTTGTACACGGAAGATTGGGCATAGGGACGCAAGACGGACGAGTTCGGCACGCTGCACCATTTGCGACTGTTGGCAGACGAACCGGACTTTCAGACGATGACAGTAGTTTTCGGTGAGCCTATCAGCCAAATAGACCGTAGCGTTTTTGAAGATGTTTCCACTTGGGGCGTTTCTTCTTTGCAAGGTTGGATAAACAGCTATGAAAGTGTCAGGTTTGTAGCCATAAACGACCATACGGCGGTCATAACGGGAAAATACAACCTAGAACAGGTAAAGGTGTGGTTAGAGAAATATGTGCCCACACAGAGCCTTAAAGTCAGTTGATACAAAGGCGGCAGAAATGCCGCCGTTACTTTCTTTCATGAGCTAGCCTGCGGTGAAGAAAGTAACAAAGAAACCTTTTTCCCTATAAAGAAATTAGTCGTTCCCAATTATAATGAGAATTTGAAAAATGCCCATATGTAGATGTTGGCAAATATTTAATATCTCTAAGACCTAATCTTTCAATAATAGCTAATGGTCTAAAATCAAAATGATGTTTGATAAAATTGACTAACTTAGGTGATGCAACTCCTTTTTCAGTAAAAACACTTACCATTACTGGGGTTTCTTCTCCGAATGTATAAGCGATAGCTATTTTACATTCTGGAGCAAACCCATTAGCTACTATATTTTTAGCAACAAATCTCGCCATATATGCTGCAGATCTGTCTATTTTACTAGGGTCTTTTCCCGAAAAAGCACCACCACCATGAGGTATTAGTCCGCCATAGGTATCTACCATAATTTTACGTCCTGTTAAACCTGTATCATTTATAAAACCTCCATTTATAAAATTAGAGTTTTTACTAATTTGAATATCAATGTCCGCGTTATCTAAAAATGGCACTAAAACATTTGTTGATATTTCATGTTCAATAAAATCATTCTCAACATCATCTGTATGTTGAACACTTATTACCAAACATTTAATTCTATCATATTCTATGGTTAATTGAACTTTTCCGTCAGGTCGTAAATAATTGACTGTTCGTCTATATTTATCAATAGCTTTTGCTATTTCATTTGATAAATAAGCCCCATAAGGTAAAAAGTTGAATTTATTATTTACAGCATATCCATATACAACACCCTGGTCTCCAGCCCCTCCATTGATAATAGCATTATTTAATTGAGAAGATTGTTTGTTTAATAGGTTTGTTATTTTTAATTGATTTGTAAAACCAATATTCTTATATGTTTGACATATAACAGATTCAATATCAATCAAATTGGGTTGGCTTACTTCTCCTGCAATAATTAAATTATCACCACATCCCATGCATTCAATAGCAGTGTGACATAATTTATCTTCCTCTAAATATGCATCTAAAATAGCATCACTAATTTGGTCACAAATTTTGTCTGGATGCCCTTGTAAAACACTTTCTGTTGTATATGTTGTCATATTATCGAATATCATACCGTTCCTTTATTTCTTCCCATTCTTGTGTTAATTTCTCATTCAATCTTTTATAAACAGCATCATTATTAGGGGCTTTATTATACGCCAGACTTGTTTCATATTCCAGAGTCATATATACAGCATACTTGAGTTTCTCAGTTGCATTTTTTTTGTCACTAAAAATATTACGAAATTGCTCGCATAAGT
>NZ_JADYTF010000108.1 GCF_021530995.1 Bacteroides caecigallinarum | reverse complement strand
TCTTCTTGAAGAAGACCAAGCTGCTGAAAAACGGAGAAGCATCCGTTTGTATGCGTATCACTGTAGATGGTACGCGAGTTGAAAACAACATCCGCAAAAGCATTGACCCGTCTCTCTGGAGTCAGGCTAAGGAATCCGCCAGAGGCAAAAGCCGCAAATCATGCGATCTGAATGCCTATATCGAAAATGCGAGAATCAAGTTACATCAGATTTTTTGTGAACTGGAAGAACAGAACCAGCCTATAACGGCACGTCTGTTACAGGAAATATTTTTCGGACAGGACAAAGAACCGGAAGCGGTACGCACCCTCATCGGTACCATGCAGGAGCACAATGACCAATGCCGTGCCCTGGTCGGTAAAGACTACGCCCTGATTACCGTTCGCCGTTATGAAAGCTGCAAACGCTATCTTGCCGAACTTATCAGACAGAAATACAAAAAGGATGATCTGCCGCTGACGGAAGTCAACGGTGAACTGGTACGTGCCTTTGAATTTTATTTGAAGACTGAAAAGGAATGTCAGCAAAATACCGTTATCCGTTATATGAAATGTCTGAAGAAAATTACCAATTTGGCACTGGCCAATGAATGGATAGCCAAAGACCCGTTTATCGGTATCAAGTTCCACGAAAAAGAAGTAATCCGTGAGTTTCTTACTATGGATGAGCTACTGACCATCTACCACAAGGAATTTCCTCTGGAGCGAATCACCGTAGTCCGTGATGTTTTTATCTTCGCCGCCTTTACCGGTCTGGCTTTCATCGACGTGCAACAGCTTTCCCCTGAGCATATCGTAAAAGACAACAACGGAAACCTGTGGATCAGGAAGCCACGTCAGAAAACAAAGAACATGTGCAATATTCCGCTACTGGATATTCCTTTGGAAATCCTGAGAAAATATGCAGATTATCCGGCCTGCAAAAAGAAAGGAGTATTGCTGCCTGTCCCCTGCAATCAGAAGATGAACAGCTATCTGAAAGAGATTGCTGACCTGTGTCTGATAAAGAAGAACCTGACTACCCACACCGCCCGTCACTCATACGCCACATCTGTCTGTTTGGCCAATGGGGTAAGTATTGAGAATGTAGCCAAAATGCTCGGTCACTCCAATATCAAGATGACGCAGCACTATGCAAAGGTACTCGACAGTTCCATTCTGAAAGATATGAATAATGTAAGGGATGTACTTTCAAATTGTCTGTAGCTTATGAAAAGAGAAATTATTCATATAACGGAGGACGGCAGGATTGTTATTCCTGCTGTCCATCCTGATAAGATTCGTATGGACGAAGCCGAACTCGTCGGCTTGTTCAATGTGGTTGCACCGACCTTACGAGCAGCAAAAAGAAGAATATATAAACTTGGGATATTGCAACCATTCACCGCAGAACAACGTATTCCGTTAAAAGAGGGGTATCAGGTAGTCTATAACCTGGAAATGATATTTGCGCTTGCCTTTCAGATTAACACTTATCCGGCACAACAATTACGTGAGTATATAATAAGCAGACTGTTCCAGTCTGAAAAGTCAATGGTTATCTGCATGGTGAATGGAAATCATAAGTCATATCTAAAATGCTGATAAATATTGATTTTACTATTTCATGCGGATAATAAGCCGCAAAATTTGCGGTTAATTATCCGCAAAACCGTATATTTGCAGAAAACAGTGATGCCTATGTATATACATGAACATAAAGAATGGCCTTCCTTTTCGTGGAACAAGGAACTTGTCGGTGAGAAACTGAACAAGGTAAACAAAGCTGTCGGTTATCTGATGGGACGCCTTAGTGTAATCGGTTTTAACGACAAGATGTCTGCCGTAGTTGAATCCATCTCTCATGACATCATTGCATCATCAGAAATTGAAGGAGTGGAATTGAACAATGAACAGGTACGTTCATCTGTAGCCCGCAAACTCGGAGTACAACTACCGAATCCGACCGAATCCTCACGATATATAGACGGAGTAGTGGAAATGGCACTTGACGCAACCGTCAATTTCAACAGTCCGCTTACCCATGAAAGACTCTTCGGCTGGCACAACTGCCTGTTTCCTACCGGATGGAGCGGTCCAACGAAAATAGATGTAGCCCGATACCGCAGTGGAGAGATGAAAGTTATTTCTGGAATGTTCGGTCGGGAAAAGGTACATTATGTAGCGCCTGCTACTGAAAGAATAGACGAAGAAATGAATCGGTTTCTGGACTGGTTCAATTCAGATGCACATAACGGCTATGTAAAATCGGCGATAGCCCATTTGTGGTTTGTCTGCATCCATCCTTTCGATGACGGAAACGGACGAATCGGACGAGCCATTGCTGATATGGCACTTTCACAGGCTGAAAACTCAAAGATGCGTTTCTTCAGTATCTCCCATCAGATAAACAAGGATAAAAAACAGTATTACGACATATTGGAGAAAACACAGAAGGGAGATTGCGAAATTACTGAATGGATTATCTGGTATCTTGACTGCCTGCTCCGTTCCGTCGAGCAATCCGACGAAACATTGTCAAAGGTTCTTAACAAGGCCATATTCTGGCAAACCCATGCCGAAACAGCCCTGTCCGAACGACAACGTGAAGTTTTGAATTTATATTTGGACGGTTATCCCGGCAAACTGACGGCTAAAAACTGGGCAAAACGTGTAAAGATATCACCAGATACAGCAGCACGCGATATAAAAGATCTGGTAGAAAAGGGTATTCTGATACCCCAGCAGGGGCGGGTTCGTGACGTATTCTACGGAATCCGGTGTAGTGAGTCTATCCTTGTCATCCCCATGCCTGAAGATGTATAATTGTTCATCATGCAAGCATAAAGGCTGTGTGACATCGGTTCATCCAGACCGGTACACAGCCTTTATGCCTTTCTTTTATTTACTACTCATATATGCTTCACGATAATTCTCCTGAAGCATTTTCTCAATATCACTCTCCCGGTAAAGGATTTTACCACCCAACTGGTAGTAGGATATTCTCCCTTCATTACGATAATCCTGAAGCGTGCGTCTGCTCAGTTTCAATTGTGCCGACACTTCCTTGTCGGTCAGATAGCGTTCACCACCCAGTACGGGACGGTTTCCGACCGTCAGATTTTCAATCCTGACCAACATACGGTCAAGACTTCCCATGATACGGTGTACCCATTCTTTGCTGTCTGTTCTCAGTTCACTCATGTTATTATGGATTTAGTGGTTATTGTTTAACTGTTATATATTACGGCCTCTGTAAAGAGCCTCTTTTCTTCTGTCCTCAACTTTCTTGATGATACCCTGCACATCTTCCGGCTTATAGAATATCTTGTGATTGATTTGAGAAAAAGGCAGGGTACCGTTATCACGGAGTGTCTGCAGGGTACGGGGTGAAATGTTCAGATACCGGCATACGTCCTGATTATCCATCCACTTGTGCAGCGCCCTATCGTTCTCCCGGTTGCAAATTTCCATGACCCGATGCTCAAAGTATTCAAACTTACGTACCAATTCCTCAAACAGTTGTTTTTCTATTCCTACAAATTCCATATCGTTTCCTTTTTTTGTTGATTGATGTTTATTCTTTTTTCGTTGTTTGCGACAAAGAAAAGCCATATATTCTGAAAGGCAATGGTTTCCGCTTAACTGGCAGCATGTGGCGCTGATTATCCTAGTTATGAGGTCACATTCATATCATTTTCTGCAAATATCCCTACATTCAGGGACTCCATCCAACAATGAATTACAGAATAAAAGATCTATGAACCTGATTCAATAAATGTCCATTGCAATGGATAAGGAATGGTTTATTTCCATGTAACCTTACTTCATCACTTTTCCAAGCCATTGATTAGATAAGGAAGCAAAGAAGTGTTCCTTCAATAATTCACAGATATGAATATTTACTACAGTACGACAATACGACATTAAGTCAGTAAATATTCAAGTCAATAAATCAGTAACTGTTTGAATCCCCGGTTCATTGTTTCATCAAACAGGAAAAATACCGCATTCCACACCGATTGCCCTGCATGCAAACTGCAACAGGGTACATTGTTGCCACATCCCAACCAACTGTTTGACTATTGAAAACTTATATTCTTTTTTTGCCAGACAATTCATTCCGAGATATATCGGAACATGGCAAACAAAATGAGAAAATACATGATGAATAGAAACGGAAAAACAGGTCTGTCCCCTCCATAAGATGATACAGACAACGGTATTATTTCTCCCGGATTTATAAGGAGGATATTCAGAGATGCTCAAAATAGCGGGAATCTGGTTTTTAGTGGAGCAAGTTTGTGTTTCGGGCAGACCGAAACCGCTTGCTCCCACTATTGGACGCAGTGAGAGGTTCATCCCGCTGGTCTAATCAGTACATTCATTTTATACAATAGTCAACAGATGGAAAAGAAACAGAATACAGAACGAAACAACAAGGGCGGCCGTCCTCCAAAGAGTACGACCGACAAATTGAAATACCGTGTTACCGTGAAACTGGCGACACCGGATTACTATACACTGAAAAGCAGGGCAAGAAGCGCAGGCATATCGGCAAGCGAATACCTGAGGGAATGTTTCCGTAAGGGATATGTCCGGCAAAGACTTACAGCGGAACATTCCGACTATATCCGTAAACTATGCGGTATGGCGAACAATCTGAACCAGCTGGCTCATAAGGCAAATGCCGGAGGATTCGATACGGCAAAGCTGGAATGCCGTGTACAGGTGGCAAGAATCGAAGAACTGCTGAACCATATCCTGCTATGATTGCGAAGATTGTAAAGGGAAGCGGATTCCGTGAGGTTACCGGCTATATCATTGACAGTAAAAAGAATGTCAGGATTATCGCACATGCCGGCTTGTTCATTGAGGATGTTGCCACAATTACAAAGTCTTTCGAAGCACAGGCCGGTATTAATCCGAAAGTATCCAGACCGGTCGGACACATTGCACTGGGTTTTTCCAAAGAGGATGAAAGCAGGCTGACCAGCCGGATTATGGCAGAAATTGCTCTGGAATACATGGGACGGATGGGCATAAGGAACACACAGTTCTTTATAGTCAGACATTTCGACAAGGAGCATCCCCATATACATATCGCCTACAACCGGATAGACAATGATGGCAGGACCATATCCGACAAAAACGAGCGGTTACGGAGTGCACGCATCTGCAAGGAACTGACCTTGAAATATAGTCTGCATATGGCCAAAGGTAAGGATCATGTCAAGACTGAACGCTTAAGGGAACCGGACAAGACAAAATATGAACTTTACAATCTGCTTAAAACGGAAGTCAGAAAGGCCAGAAACTGGAAGGAGCTGATTGCCGGATTAAGCGAAAAGGGAGTGGATGTACGGTTCAAATACAAGGGGAAATCCGATGAAGTACAGGGTATCGTGTTCATCATGAACGGCTATTCCTTCAGCGGTTCCAAAATTGACAGGCAGTTCAGCTATTCCAAGATAGATGCCGCATTAAAGACACCGTCACATTCGGAAACAGAAAGACAGGTAGTTGTTCAAAGTGAACCGATATGGCAACAAGAATCGCATGGCAGTGAATTGTACAGCGGTTCTTTAGGTCTGTTCACACCGAACCTGCAACCGGAACAACCAGAAGGTTATCCGGACGATTATTTGAGAAAGAAGAAAAAGAAAAAACAACGTAAAATAAGATGGTAAAGTATGGAAAAAGACAATGTATATGTTTTGTTTGAAGAAATCAAGAACAAGATTGAGATGATAAACGGGAAGCTGGAACAGAAGACCGGAACACCAACTGGCAGACAGGCAGAAGAAGTAATCCCGACATGCGTAAGGCATATTCACCGGCATAATTTTGACGTCAGGTCAAGCAAAGTATTTTCTCTTTTAGTCGGAATGGGCGTGGTATGCAGCCTGTCCTTATGGGGAAATATCAGACTTTGGCAGTCCAACCGGCAATATGCAGACGATGCCCTGAAGTTCCGTGCCATCCGTTCCTGGAGCGGGTGTACTCCGGAAGATATTCTCTGGTTGAACAAGGTTTTTGACATCCATCGTGACGAGAAGGCCATCGAATGGGTCAGAAAACAGGCCGACGGGTACGAGAACGAGCTGAAAGCTGTTTCCGACAGCCTGATGCAGGAGAAACTTAAATTACAGGTAGAATCTGAATCCGATTGATATGGCCAGTGTGAAAGTAAAATTCAGACCTTCCACCATAGAGGAAAAGGAAGGCACCGTCTATTATCAGATTATCCAAAGCCGTGTAATCCGTCAGTTAAAGACGGATTACCGGATATTTACGGATGAATGGAACGAAGCTGGAAGCTGTATCATTGTCGGTAGTTCGGAACGAAGCAATCTGCTCCTTTCCTTGCAGGAACGCATGGAGTGGGACCTGAAACGGCTGGACATGATTATCCGCCAACTGGATAACCGGAAAGCCGGATATACGGCAGATGATATTGTCGCTTCTTTTCAAAGCAATACAGAGGGACAGTCGCTTTTCAACTTCATGCAGGGCATCATAGCCCGTCTCAAACAGATGGGCAAGATACGCACAGCTGAAAATTATTCCTGTACTCTGAAAAGTTTCATGCAGTTCAGAGGAGACAAGGATATTCTATTGTCTGAAATTGATTCGGATTTGATGCAGCTTTATGAAGCCTACCTTCATGGGAAAGGGGCCGTACGGAATACCAGTTCATTCTACATGCGTATCCTTCGGGCGGTATATAACCGTGCCTTGGAAAAGGGACTGATGGAACAGCGCAATCCTTTCAGGCATGTCTATACGGGAGTGGACAAGACCGTCAAGCGTGCCGTTCCCTTATCCGCCATCAAGCGTATGAAGAATCTGGATCTGTCCTTACAGCCTAATCTGGAATTTGCAAGGGACATGTTCCTGTTCAGCTTCTATACCCGTGGCATGTCGTTCATAGATATGGCTCACCTGAAAAAGAAAGATCTTCAGAACGGATTTTTATCGTATCGCAGACGAAAGACCGGGCAGCAGCTGATCATCAGGTGGGAAAAATGTATGCAGGAGATTGTCGGCAAATACCCGGAAGACAGCCTCAGTCCTTATCTTTTGCCGATATTGAAATATCCTTTTAAGGATATGCACAAGCATTATAGGAATGTCATGTCCGGAATAAACAGATACCTTAAAGAAATAGCCAGACTGGCCGATATATCCGTTCCTCTGAGCATGTACTGTGCCCGTCATTCATGGGCAAGCGCAGCCAAAGGCAAGAACATTCCGATTTCGGTTATCAGTGAAGGAATGGGACATGATTCCGAGGCGACTACACAAATTTATCTGGCCTCATTGGATAACTCCGTAGTGGACAAAGCCAACGCACAAATTCTGAAAAGTCTGTAGGATTGGAGAACGTTTAGCAAAAGCATTCATTTCTTAGACAGAGGGACTCACTCTTGCGCAAAGTTATACATTTTATTGAAAATCCTGCAATTCCGGCCGTTGGATTTTCATCCGGAAGTCATTGAATTTCAACTGTTGTTTAGCAACTCTACATATAATTCATCAGCAAATCAGCCTTATAGCCCGAAATCTCCCTCTGTCTAAGAAAGACGCAGACACCAGGACTTTCTCATCCCCTTTACGCACAGAAAGAAGATGGAGAAAACGACCGGAGAAGCCGACATACAGGAGAACAAGCTGAAAGAACTTTCACCCGACTTACTGAATACCTTGCTCAAAGATCATACAACGAGTAAGGAAGGAAAACAGTGTAATATATTCTGGGCTACTTCCGATTATGAACCGCTCGGCAAAGGTTATGAATACGGGTCACAGATTCTTCCGGAGCTGATAACCGGAGAGAACGGGCATGTGGTCATGCCCCGTGTTCTGAAACACAGGGATACCCAAAGCACACGTTCCCGGGAAATGGCGGAGGTATTTACTCCGTCCTGGATATGTAATGCCCAGAACAACCTTATCGATGAAGCCTGGTTTGGCAGAAAGGATGTATTCAACCATGAAGTGACATCCAAAGACGGTACACATTCATGGGAAATCAATCCTGATAGAATTGCTTTTCCTGAAGGCAGGACATGGAAAGACTATGTACGGGAAAACCGGCTGGAAATCACTTGTAGAGAAGCTCCTTATCTGGTAAGCAGGTATGATACGACTACCGGAACATTCATTCCTGTGGAGAAACGTATCGGTTTGCTTGACCGTAAACTCCGTATTGTCAGTGAGAATACTGCGACAACGCGTGAATGGCTGGAGGCAGCCAAGGATGCTTACAGAAGCATCTATGCCTATGAATGGCAGGGTGACAGTCTTCTTCTTGCCCGTGAAGCCCTTCTCTTATCCTTCATCGAATATTACCGGAACAAGTTCAGTAAAGATCCGCAAATTAAATCCATCAACCATATAGCCTATATCATCTCCTGGAATGTATGGCAGATGGACGGACTGAAAGGTGTTGTTCCGGACAGTTGCGGAGAACGTGTGCGGATGGAACCAAGCCTGTTCGGTACGATTGAAAGACGGGAGCCGTGCGAGGGCTGTCTGAAAAATGACCTGACCAAGCACAACGGAATTTACTGCATTATCAAGGACTGGCGGGCAACGGACAAGGCAACAAGAAAAAAGGGGAAACGAATCCGATTTATCGACCTCATAAATGAAAAAGCATGAGATTCACATCGTCCCTGAAACTAAAACTGATCTATGTGTTCCGTATCAATGATGCGGCGCACCGTGGATGCCTGAAGATTGGCGAGGCAACCTGTGAGGATGAAAACGTGTTCGGTCTGTCTCCTAACAGCAAGGCGCTCAATGAAGCGGCAAGAAAGCGTATCAACCAATATACACAGACGGCAGGCATCGCATACGATCTGCTATATACGGAACTGACCGTTTATAACCGTGGCGGACTCCGTTCATTCAACGACAAAGAGGTACACAATGTCTTGGAACGCTCCGGTATCAAAAAGAAAGTCTTCGATACAGTCAACAAAGCCAATGAATGGTTCATCACCGATCTGGAAACCGTCAAGCGTGCCATTGCGGCTGTCAAGGAAGGCCGGAGCTCCCTTTCATCAGCGGAAGTTACCCGTGAATATTCCCCGATTGTATTCCGGCCGGAACAACAAGAAGCCATCAACAAGACTAAAAAACAGTTCAGAAAAGGTAACCAGATGCTCTGGAACGCAAAGATGCGTTTTGGAAAGACCCTTTCTGCCCTGCAGGTTGTCAAGGATATGGAGTTTCAGCGTACTCTGATTCTGACTCATCGTCCTGTGGTGGATGCCGGATGGTTTGAGGATTTCGGTAAGATATTTTACGACCGCAAGGATTTTGCATACGGTTCCAAGAACAACGGGGAAAGTTACGACAGTCTTGAACGGCAGGCAGAAAGTAACGGATTGCATTATGTCTATTTTGCCTCCATGCAGGATTTGCGTGGTTCTGAACTTGTGGGTGGTAACTTCGACAAAAACAACGAAGTGTTTGCTACCGATTGGGACCTGATTATCGTGGATGAAGCGCACGAAGGCACCCAGACCGAACTAGGTAAAGCAGTTATGGGAGAGCTGGTCAAGGAACAGACCAAAGTATTGCGTCTGTCAGGTACTCCATTCAATCTGTTGGATGATTTCAAGGAAGATGAAATTTATACATGGGACTATGTGATGGAACAGCGGGCCAAGATGAGCTGGGACGAACTACATTTTGGTGATCCCAATCCGTATGCCTCATTGCCTACACTCAATATCTATACCTACGATCTGGGACGGCTGCTCCATGAATTTGTAGATGAGGATGTCGCCTTTAACTTCAGGGAATTTTTTCGGGTCAATGAATCTGGCGGTTTCTGTCATGAAAAAGATGTGCTGGCTTTTCTGAATCTTCTTACCAAGGAGGACAAGGCCAGCCTTTATCCATATGCCAACGAGGAATATCGAAATATTTTCCGCCATACCCTCTGGATGGTGCCCGGCGTGAAGGAAGCACGGGCACTGAGTGCCATGCTACAGACACATCCGGTGTTCCAGCATTTCAAGGTGGTCAATGTAGCCGGTGACGGTGATCAGGACGAGGAGAGCCGTGATGCCCTGGAAGCCGTGGAACAGGCTATCGGAAAAGATCCGGATGCTACACGGACCATTACCCTTTCTTGCGGACGACTGACGACCGGAGTAGGTGTAAAGGCATGGACTGCCGTATTCATGTTGTCCGGTTCCTATAATACAGCTGCATCCAGTTATATGCAGACCATCTTCCGCGTACAGACACCGGCCACCATCAACGGACGGATGAAGGAGCAGTGCTATGTTTTTGATTTTGCTCCTGACCGTACCCTGAAAGTGATTGCCGAAACAGCCAAAATATCGGCCAAAGCCGGAAAGACTTCACAAAGTGACCGTAAGGCTATGGGTGAGTTTATCAATTTCTGTCCCATCATATCCGTTGAAGGCTCACAGATGAACTGCTTTGATGTACCCCGTATGTTGGAACAGTTGAAACGGGTATATGTGGAACGTGTCGTCCGTAACGGGTTTGAAGACAACAGTCTGTATAACGATGAGCTGATGAAACTGGATGATTTGGAACTACAGGAATTCGATGACCTGAAAAAGATTATCGGTCAGACCAAGGCCATGCCCAAGACCAACCAGGTGGACATCAACAGTCAAGGCCTGAACAATGAGGAATACGAGGAAAAGGAGAAGCTGGAAAAGAAACCCAAGAAGGAACTTACGGAGGAAGAACGGAAACGGCTGGAAGAACTGAAAAAGAAGACCAAGAACAGGGAAGCGGCCATTTCCATACTCCGTGGCATCTCAATCCGTATGCCTCTGTTGATTTATGGTGCAGAACTGAGCGATGAGAATCAGGAAATCACGATTGATAATTTCGCCTCACTCATTGACCCGCAGTCATGGGAAGAGTTCATGCCCAAGGGAGTGACCAAGCAGAAATTCAACAGCTTCAAAAAATACTATGATCCGGAAATATTCTGTGCTGCCGGAAAACGAATCCGTGCGATGGCCCGTGCCGCGGACAAACTGAGTATTGAGGAACGAATCGAACGTATTACGGACATTTTCAGCACTTTCCGTAATCCGGACAAGGAAACGGTGCTTACTCCGTGGCGTGTGGTAAACATGCACCTCGGCGACTGTCTGGGAGGCTATAACTTCTATGACGCAGAGTATCAGAATGTGATTTCTGAACCACGGTTTATAGACAAAGGAGAAGTTACCGCAGAAGTTTTCTCCCCTGAATCCCGTATTCTGGAAATCAATTCCAAATCCGGACTTTATCCGCTTTATATGGCATACGGCATTTACCGGGCAAGGGTGAAGGCTTCTCTTTTCGCTGTAGAAACAGTAGAAGAGCAGCAGGCTGTATGGGACAAGGTCATAGCTGAAAACATCTTTGTCATCTGTAAGACTCCAATGGCTAAGAGTATTACAAAACGTACGCTTGCCGGATTCCGTAAAGCTAGAGTAAATACAAGATATTTTGAAGATTTAATCAACCAGATTAAGAACAAGCCGGAAAACTTTATAGCCAAAGTTGCCAAAGGTCATTCTTACTGGAAAGCCATAGACAATAACAATATGAAATTTAATGCGATAGTGGGAAATCCACCATATCAAGAGGTTGTTGATCAGAAAGAAAGTACAAACGGACAAAAGGTTAGCATAAGTATCTTTCAATATTTCCAAACTATCAGTGAAAAGGTAGGGAAATATACAGCTTTAATATATCCAGGCTCTAGGTGGATCCATCGTTCAGGAAAAGGACTTGAAAAATTTGGTTTGGCCCAAATGAATGATCCTCATTTAGCTCTACTTGAATTTTTCCCTTGTTCTAAAGATATATTTAAAGATGTAGCTATTGCTGATGGACTTTCCATTGTACTAAAAAACATGGAAAAGAAAGAATGTGGATTTACATATAAATATTCTGTAGATGGTAAAGTGATTACTATCCAAGCTAACAATCCAGGAAATGATATGTTTTCTCTTAATCCACAAGATAATGAAATTATAAAAAGATTAGATAATGCAATCAAATCATTCGGATGTTTACATGACTCCATAGTAAGCATTCAGTAAACCCCGTCAGAACTCAGTCTTGATTCTTTATATTTTTGTACCCATAACCAATATTGTACAAAAATGAAGAATATGACATTAGACCAATTCAAGCAGACATACGAAGACTGGA
>NZ_JADYTF010000107.1 GCF_021530995.1 Bacteroides caecigallinarum | reverse complement strand
CCGTAAATGTTACATATGTTTTGCTGCATGTTACATTTAAATAATTGCAGTTATATCTATGTATTTATACAGGCTTACTAGGATATAAAATCCAACTTAAAAATCAACAACAGGTAAAGCCATATTTTTTATGTAATCTGATATAAAAGATACTTTCTTTAAAACAAACTAACCTTTTCAGGATTGATCATCACAATTATTTTACTACTTTTGCCAATAAATAAATTTATAAAATGGCACAAAACTCACGTCAAATACAGTCGCAGGCTCAACAACAAGTACAAACGCTTTCACCGCAACAAGTGTTGCTGGTCAAACTTTTGGAACTGCCAACAGTAGAATTGGAGGAAAGAGTACATGCAGAGATTCTTGACAATCCGGCATTAGAAGAAGGCAGAGACCCATCGGAAATAGCAGAGGACCAGGCTAACGAATATCCGACAGATCCTGATGCTGACCCTGACACCAATTACAACGAAGATGTTTCACTAGGCGATTATAGAACTGAAGATGATATTCCAGACTATAAATTGCAGGAGAATAACCGTTCTAAAGGAGAGACTCCTGAAGAAATCCCTTTGTCGGACAATGTTTCATTCTACGAGACTCTAAAGGAGCAGTTAGACATGCAGGAGCTTACCGACGAACAAAAGATGTTGGGTGAATACATTATTGGTTCGTTAGACGATGACGGACTTCTGAGAAAAACAACAGAATCCATAATGGACGAACTTGCCATATATCAGGGAATATATACCTCAGAAAAAGAACTGGAACACATAATCTCCATCATACAAGATTTCGACCCTGCCGGTATTGGTGCCAGAAATCTACAGGAATGTCTTCTTCTTCAGATTAAAAGAAAAGAAGACTCACCGCTGAAAAAAATCGAATATGATATAATAGACCAGTTCTGTGATGAGTTTACAAAGAAGAATAAGGAGAAAATAATCCAGAAACTTAATATCACAGAAGAAGAATATAATGCAGCTGTGGCTGAACTGGTAAAACTGAATCCCAGACCGGGAAGCTCAATGGGAGAAGCCATGGGAAAAAATCTGCATCACATTATACCTGACTTTATCGTAGAGACAGAAGATGACGGAAACATAATATTGAGCCTGAACAACAGAAATGTTCCAGAACTAAGGCTTAGCCGTACTTTTACCGACATGCTGGAAGAACAGACAAAGAACAAGGCCAACCAGTCAAAAGAGGCAAAAGACGCATTCATGTTCCTGAAACAGAAAGTTGATGCGGCACAAGGATTCATCAATGCCGTAAAACAAAGACAGAACACTCTGCTCAGCGCTATGCAGGCCATTATTGACCTGCAACGTCCGTTCTTTACTGATGGAGACGAGACATTGCTCAAACCTATGATTCTGAAGGATGTGGCTGAAAGAGCCAAACTTGATATATCTACGGTATCAAGAGTAAGCAACAGTAAATATGTTCAGACCAACTTCGGTATATTCCCTCTGAAGTTTTTCTTCAGCGACGGATATACCACAGAGAGCGGTGAAGAACTTTCGGTAAGAGAAATAAAAAGAATCCTTAAAGAACTGGTTGATGGCGAAAACAAGGAAAAACCTCTCACCGATGACGAACTTGCAGACGCCCTTAAAGAAAAAGGATACCCGATAGCCAGACGTACTGTAGCCAAATATCGAACACAACTGAATATTCCGGTAGCTAGATTAAGAAGGTAAATCATGGAAGAGAACAATATTCCTAACGAACTTACATATCACGAGTCGGTTCCCCTGACAGCAGAAGAAAGGAGAGATCCTCTATATATGGCATCGTACATAGTATCGGCCATATTCACTCCTTTCATGGTTCCGTTCGTGGCATTTCTATTGATATTTGTGTTCACATATCTCAATATTATGCCATTGTCATACAAGTTGTCCATACTTGGCCTGGTATATTGCTTTACTATCCTTTTTCCGATGCTGGGCATATACATTTTCCAGAAAATAAACGGCTGGGGAATTAAGGAACTGGGGAATAGGGAAAACAGATTCATACCTTACGGACTAACTATACTGAGCTATTTGGGGGGACTTTTAACAATGTATCGTATACACACACCAAGATATATGAGTGGTATCATTCTAGCAGTACTTATATGTATGGTGCTGTGTACTCTTGTCAATCTCAAACTTAAGGTGAGCACACATGCTGCAAGTAGCGGAATGATGGTTGGAGGACTGCTTTCATACAGTTTTCTCTTCCAATTTAATCCAGTGTGGTGGCTTGCGGGATTTATTTTATTGGCTGGAATGTTATGCACAGCACGTATTATTGTACGACAACATACATTAACTGAGGTATTCGGAGGATTTCTGCTCGGATTATTTTGCGGTGTCACAGGAATTTTGTTTATTTGAAAAGATATACTAACCTTGTAAATTTTAAAACCATGAATTTTCCAACTAATGTAAAGTACACAAACGAACACGAATGGATTCGTTTCGAAGGAGAGGAAGCATACGTAGGTATAACAGATTATGCACAGACACAGCTCGGTGACATTGTTTTCGTAGATGTTCCTACTGAAGGAGAGACACTTGAAAAAGGCGAAACTTTCGGAAGTATTGAAGTAGTAAAAACTGTTTCCGATTTGTTCCTGCCCGTTGGAGGAGAAATACTTGAAGTAAATCCGGCACTTGAAGAAAACCCAGAACTCGTGAATAAAGATCCTTACGGTGAAGGATGGATTATAAAAATCAAACCGACAGACGCTTCTGAAGCAGATGATCTGCTTGATGCCGAAGCCTACAAACAACTTATAAACGAATAGTCAAAAACTCAAAAACAAACAAATATAAACTATAAGAAGAAAAAGAATGAAACCAATAGTAAGTATCATCATGGGTAGTACTTCTGACCTACCGGTTATGGAAAAGGCTGCCAAACTGCTTGACGAAATGCAGGTTCCTTTCGAGATTAACGCACTTTCAGCACATCGTACACCAGCTGAAGTTGAAGCATATGCTAAAGGTGCTGCCGACAGAGGACTGAAAGTAATAATAGCTGCTGCCGGTATGGCTGCCGCACTTCCTGGAGTTATTGCTGCCAACACTACACTTCCTGTTATCGGAGTACCTATTAAAGGCTCTGTACTCGACGGTGTTGACGCTTTATATTCTATCATCCAAATGCCTCCAGGAATACCTGTAGCAACAGTAGCCATCAACGGAGCAATGAACGCTGCAATCCTGGCAGTACAGATGATAGCACTATCTGACGAGGAATTGGCTAAGAAGTTTGCCGCTTACAAGGAAGGACTGAAAAACAAAATTGTAAAGGCTAACGAAGAACTGAAAGAAGTTAAATACGCATACAAGACTAATTAAATGGATTACTTCAACTATTCACGCCGAAAGGCAAACGAAGTATATGTTGGCGCCACTCCTATGGGTGGCGCTAATCCTATACGTATACAGAGCATGACCAACACCGTAACGATGGATACAGAGGCTTGTGTAGAACAGGCCAAACGTATTATCGATGCCGGTGGAGAGTATGTACGCCTCACCACTCAAGGTGTGCGCGAGGCTGAAAACATGAAGAATATTAACATCGGACTGCGATCGCAAGGTTACAACACCCCTCTCGTAGCAGATGTACACTTCAATCCTAATGTGGCAGATGTGGCTGCACTTTATGCCGAAAAGGTACGCATCAACCCGGGTAATTATGTTGACCCTGCCCGTACTTTCAAGAATCTGGAATATACTGACGAGGAATATGCACAGGAAATACAAAAGATCCGCGAGCGTTTCATCAAATTTCTGAATATCTGCAAGGAAAATCACACTGCAATCCGCATCGGAGTAAACCACGGCTCACTGTCGGACCGTATCATGTCACGCTATGGTGATACTCCTGAAGGTATGGTAGAATCATGCATGGAGTTTCTTCGTATCTGTGTAGAAGAGAATTTCAGCAATGTAGTAATCTCCATCAAGGCTTCCAACACTGTTGTCATGGTCAAGACCGTAAGACTGCTTGCAGAGCAGATGGAAAAAGAAGGCATGGCATTCCCTCTCCATCTTGGAGTGACTGAAGCCGGTGATGGGGAAGATGGACGTATCAAGTCTGCTCTCGGAATAGGTGCACTCCTTGCCGACGGACTTGGCGACACAATACGCGTATCGCTCAGTGAAGCTCCTGAAGCTGAAATTCCTGTAGCACGCAAACTGGTGGACTATATCATCAAACGCGAAAACCATCCTTATATCCCTGGAGCCGAAGCGGACGATTTCTGCTACACCAACCCATCGAGACGCAAGACAACTGCCGTAGGCAATATCGGTGGCGACAACCTACCAGTTGTAGTTTCAGTACGTCTGAACGGAAATATGGACATGAACGAACAGTTCAAGCCTGATTACGTATATTGCGGACAGACCTTGCCTGTAAACAGGAGAAAGGACACAGGCTATATTGTTGACGCAAACGTATGGAATGGTGAAGAAGGAACTTATCCGGCATTCAACACCCAACAGATTATCGGTCTGCACCAAATCCAATCGGACATCAAATTCCTGTTTACCACATATATGGGCCTCAACGAAGAGGTTACAGCATGTCTGCGTCTGCATCCGGAAGTTGTAATTATAGCTCAGAGCAATCATCCTAACCGCCTGGGTGAATACCGTGGCCTTGTTCATCAGCTCACAAAGCAGGGACTGAACAATCCAGTAATATTCTTCCAGATGTATGAGGAAAGTTCTGTAGAGGATTTGCAGATAAAATCGGCAGCCGACATGGGAGCATTAATATTCGACGGACTGACTGACGGTATCCTGCTTTACAACAACTCCTCGGCTATAACAGATACAAAACTCGACGAAACGGCATTTGGAATCCTCCAGGCCGGCAGAGTACGTACCTCAAAAACCGAATACATATCTTGTCCGGGATGTGGAAGAACTCTTTACGATCTTGAATCAACAATAGCCCGTATCAAAGCTGCTACTTCACATCTTAAAGGTCTGAAAATAGGAATTATGGGATGCATAGTAAATGGTCCGGGCGAGATGGCTGATGCCGACTATGGTTATGTAGGGGCCGGACGCGGCAAAATCAGTCTGTACAAGCGTAAGGAATGTATAGAAAAGAATATTCCTGAAGAACAGGCAGTAGAAAAACTGATAGAACTGATAAAGGCTAACGGAGATTTTCACGAAAAATAGTCAAACATACATATATGATAAAAGCCTGCCAATAAAATTTTAGCAGGCTTTTATCATATATACTAAAATGCAATTTCTTAATCTTTTTCCTGCGAAAATGCAGCATTTTCCGCTTCAGCAATTATCTTCTCCTCATCCCTATATTTTTCTTCCATAGGGCTGAAATCCTGATTTTCAATATTGGAAGTTGTATCTTGGTTTTCGTTCAAGACAACTTGCTGTTCTACATTTTCCCTTTCATGCTTGGCATTGAATATTGCATCTATAAAGATAGAATCCTTCTTTATCATATTCATAGTGGCATGTGCGGCCTCCTGCTGCGATTCCTTCTTTGAATATCCTTTACCGCTACCTCCAGGAATACCTTCAACCATTATCTGTGTTTCAAAAATAGGATTCTGATGTTCATCCAAAGTCTGACCTATCAGTTTGAACTCTATCTCAAATTTATTCTTCTGGCTCCACTCTATCAGCTTTGACTTGAAATTCACCTCTTTGCGGGAAATCTTGTCAATATTGATATACTGGCCTATGATACGTTCCTCCATGAATTTCTTGCATGCTCTGTATCCACGGTCAAGATAAATGGCTCCGATCAACGCTTCGAAAGCATTACCGCTCATGTAGCTGTTATGCGAAGACTGTTTGGAAGAATATTTGATAAGTTTATCCAATCCGATATTTATAGCAATATTGTTCAAGGTTTCTCTCTGTACAATTTTTGAACGCGTATTAGTAAGAAAACCTTCCCTTTTTCCTTCGAACTTTTTATATACAATGTCTGCCACCACAGCATCCAATATCGCATCTCCTAAAAACTCAAGCCTTTCATTGTTAATCAACCTGCCTTGGGTTTTTACAGACGAGGATTTATGCAGCAAAGCTTGTTTGTATATTTCAATGTTACGAGGATAAAATCCCAATATTCTATAAAAACGAAAATAAGGCTCCTTTTCCTTTCGGAAAAGAAGTCTTATTCTATCTGTAATATTTGCTAACACAGTTTATTCAGTGTATTTTTTAACGATTACACATGCATTGTGACCACCAAAACCAAATGTGTTGCTAAGTGCAGCACGTACTGTACGCTTTTGTGCAGTATTGAATGTGAAGTTCAGGTTGTAGTCGATATTTTCATCGTTATCACCCTCTTCGTGGTTGATTGTTGGAGGTACAATGTCATTCTTAACAGACAAAACACTTGCAATAGCTTCTACACCACCTGTTGCACCAAGTAAGTGACCAGTCATAGACTTAGTAGAACTAATGTTTAGTTTGTAAGCATGTTCACCGAAAACTTCCTTAATAGCCTTAACCTCTGAAACATCTCCCACAGGAGTTGATGTTCCGTGAACATTGATGTAGTCAATATCTTCCGGTTTCATTTCTGCATCTTCCAATGCATTCAGCATAACCAATTTCGCACCAAGGCCTTCGGGATGTGACGCAGTAAGATGATGTGCATCAGCAGAAGCTCCGACACCTGCAAGTTCTGCATAAATCTTAGCTCCACGAGCTTTTGCATGTTCCAATTCTTCAAGAACCAGAATACCTGCACCTTCACCCATTACGAATCCGTCACGGCTTGCACTAAACGGACGTGAAGCACGGGTAGGATCATCATTACGTGTTGAAAGAGCATGCATTGCATTGAAACCTCCTACACCAGCTGCAAAAATTGCTGCTTCAGCACCACCTGTCACTATGATATTAGCTTTGCCTAAGCGGATATAATTGAAAGCATCGGCAATTGCATTTGATGATGAAGCACATGCTGAAGTTGTAGTGAAGTTAGGTCCATGGAAACCATACATGATTGAGATTTGTCCAGATGCAATATCGGCAATCATTTTCGGTATAAAGAATGGACTGAATTTAGGTCCGATAGTATCTTTTGTCTGTTCATATCCGCCTACTTCCTCTTCGAAAGTACGGATACCGCCGATACCGACACCTAAAATAACACCAACCTTGTTCAAATCTTCTTTTTCGACATCAATAGCAGCATCTGTCACAGCTTCTTTTGCTGCAGCAACTGCATACTGAGTATAGAGGTCCATTTTACGAGCCTCTTTACGGTCGATATAATCTGCTACATTGAAGTTTTTAACTTCACATGCAAACTGAGTCTTAAACTTTGAAGCATCAAAGTGAGTAATAGGTCCTGCCCCACTCACTCCGTTGATAAGGTTATTCCAGAATTCAGGAACAGTGTTACCAAGTGGAGTCAATGCGCCAAGACCTGTTACTACTACTCTCTTTAATTCCATAAATTAGAGAATTAATTATTTGTTTGATTCGATGTAAGAGATAGCGTCACCTACAGTCTGGATCTTTTCTGCCTGATCGTCTGGAATAGAGATACCGAATTCTTTTTCGAATTCCATGATCAACTCAACTGTATCCAAAGAGTCAGCGCCAAGATCGTTAGTGAAGCTAGCTGTTGGAACAACTTCTGATTCTTCTACACCCAATTTATCAACGATAATTTTCTGTACTTTTGATGCAATTTCAGACATAATTCTAATTTTTTAAGTTTATAAAATTGTTTTTTGATTAAATATTCGCTGCAAAGGAATAAATATTTCTTGTTTTCACCAAATATTCAGTGAAATAAATGCACTTTTCTGCACAAAAACATACACTTTGTGCAGAAAAGTAACATATAAAACTTGAAAAAACTGTTTTTTTATTCTTTTCGAAGCTTATAATTACCCCTTATTTTTTCGAAATCCTCCGGATGAGACAATAGCACGCTGTAATCATTTTTCGGATTGTAGCATGAAAGAATATCATCTTTATTATCAATAATATTTTCTTCTCTCAAGTCTTCGTCCAAAGACAAATTTATATCCACATCAAGATGAAAAAACTCGCATAAAGACTTTAAAGTCATAATTGTAGCATTAAGCTTTCCTTCAGATGAATACCCTGCGATATGAGGTGTACCTACGTATACTTTGTGAAGTAAATCCAAATTTATATGTGGTTCATTCTCCCAGACATCAATAATTGCTTCAGATACTCTCTTTTCATTTATCGCATCAAGTATGGCAGAAGTGTCAACCACTTCACCTCTGGAAGTATTTATTACAACAGGCTTTTTCCGAAGAGAAGCAAAAAAGTCCTTATCCGCCAAATGAAAAGTTTTATATTTTCCTTCTTTTATCAAAGGTGTGTGAAAAGTTATAACATCGCATTCAGCGGCTATTGTGTCCAAATCTACAAACCCACTTTCCCCGTTATCCTTCCTGGGCGGGTCATTCAGCATAATCTTCATACCAAGTTTTTTTGCCAGCGACATTATCCTGGAACCGACGTGACCTACGCCTATTATTCCCATACATACATTCTCAAGTTTTAGTCCTTTCTCTTCTTTCAACAGAGTAAGAACAGCATGTACATATTGTTCAACAGCACCGGCATTGCATCCCGGACAATTTTTCCAGACTATTCCGGCTTTATTACAAAACTCTGTATCAATATGATCGAAGCCTATTGTAGCAGTTCCTATGAATTTGACACTACTACCTTCCAGAAGTTGCCTGTCACATCTTGTCCTTGTCCTCGTTATAAGCGCATCGGCATCCTTTACGGTTTCTGAATTTATTTCATTTCCTGACATATACACCACATTATCCGTAATCTTTGCCAAAGTTTCTCTTATATAAGGAATTTTATTGTCAACAACTATTTTCATCTTTTACCCCTAATTATACCTATAATGCCTGCATGTCATTCAGCCTTTTATAGTAACCATTTTTCTGAAGCAATTCTTCATGCTTTCCGCTTTCAACTATTCTACCTTCGTATAAAACATATATTGTATTTGCATTCTTTATAGTAGAAAGTCTGTGTGCTATGGCAATGGTAGTGCGTGTCTTCATCAGTCTTTCCAAAGCCTCCTGTACCAGTCTTTCACTTTCAGTGTCAAGTGCAGAGGTAGCCTCATCCAAAATCAGTATTGGAGGATTTTTCAGAATAGCTCTTGCTATTGATATTCTCTGACGTTGTCCTCCGGAAAGACGACATCCTCTGTCACCGATATTAGTATTATATCCTTCCTCTGTTTCCATTATGAAATCGTGCGCATTCGCTATTTTAGCAGCTTCAATTACCTGCTCCATTGTAGCATTTTCCACACCAAAAGTGATATTGTTGAAGAATGAATCGTTAAACAAAATAGCTTCCTGATTTACATTTCCTATTAGTGAACGCAAATCCCTTACAGACAAATCCTTCACATCTACACCATCTATTCTTACCTGTCCCTTCTGTACATCATGGAATCGAGGTATCAAGTCCACCAGAGTAGATTTACCAGAACCGCTTTGTCCTACCAGTGCTATAGTCTCTCCTTTTTTTATTTTCAGATTTATTTCATGCAATATTTCATTCTCGCCATAGCTGAAAGATATATTATCGAATGTAATATCGCTTTTTAGTTCATTTATGTGTATCGGGTTTTCTTTCTCTACAATATTGTTTTTTGCATTCAGGATTTTATCAACTCTTTCCATTGAAGCCAATCCTTTCGGGATATTATAGCCAGCCTTTGAAAACTCTTTCAACGGATTTATCACACTGTAAAGTATAACCATATAGAATATGAAAGTAGGTGCATCTATCGAAGATTTATCTCCTAATATAAGTGATCCACCAAACCATAAAACTATGACTATTAGTATAGTACCCAGGAATTCACTCATAGGATGAGCCAATGCCTGACGGGTTGCAACCTTGTTTGTCGCCTGTCTGAACTCATTGCTGCATTTATTGAAACGGTTTATCATTTTTTCTTCTGCCACAAATGCCTTTATGATTCTCAGTCCTCCAAGAGTTTCTTCAAGCTGCGACATGGTTTCGCTCCATTTGTCCTGTGCTTCCAGAGACTGTCTTTTCAGTTTTCTACCAACTTGTCCCATAACCCATCCCATAGTAGGCAAGACCAACAGAGTAAACACAGTCAGTTGCCAGCTGGTTATGAAAAGTGTAGTAAAGTATGAGATTATCAATATCGGGTTTTTCAGAAGCATATCCAAAGAGCTAGTTATAGAATTCTCTATTTCAGAAACGTCACCACTCATTCTGGCAATTATATCCCCTTTTCTCTCCGACGAGAAGAAGTTTAATGGCAGATACATTATTTTAGAATAGACCAATGTCCTTATATCGCGCACAACTCCTGTTCGCAATGGAATCATGACAGCCGATGAGCCGAAATAACATGCAGTCTTCAACATAGTCATTCCCGCCAAAAACAAACCTAGCCACAATAACGTATTTGATGGACCATATATTTCTATAAGATGAGATACATAATAATAGAAGTTGTTCACGGCAACATCTTTCAATGGAGCACTTCCCCACTCCATAAATGTATATACCTTATTTCCTCCATCAGTCTTGAACAATATATTCAGTATAGGAATCAATAGAGAAAACGAGAACACATTAAATATAGCCGACAAGATATTGAGTATTACAGCCCAGGCTACAAATCGTTTATAAGGTGAAACAAATCGTTTAAGTAAATTGAAAAATTCTTTCATCAGGAGATAAATTCTTTATTATTAACCTATTAATCTTTATTTTCTTCATCTTTAAACCATGATGCATACATCAGATATCCGTTTGCAATTTTCTGGTTTAACTCCTTACTCTGTTCAGGATCCACTTTTTTTATGAATTTAGCCGGGACTCCTCCCCAAAGTGTGTGTGGCTCTATTACAGTATTAGCCAAAACCAGAGCTCCTGCTGCAACTATAGCCCCTTCACCCACTACAGCATGATCCAAAAGTGTAGAACCCATACCTATAAGAGCATTATCCTTTACACAAGCTCCATGCAATGTAACATTGTGTCCGATTGATACATCATTACCTATTTCAACAACAGATTTTTCATACAGAGTATGCAATACAGTACCATCTTGGATATTCACCCTATCACCTATACGAATAGAATTCACATCGCCCCTTAATACAGTATTGAACCATACACTACAGTCATCTCCCATTACCACATCACCTATTATTGTAGCATTATCTGCAAGGTAACAGTTTTTACCCATTTTAGGTTTATATCCTCTTACTGATTTTATTAGTGCCATATCTTTTTTTTAATGTAAAAATATCTTGTGGCACAAAAGTACTAATTAATTCTTTTATCTACAGATTGTACCCATTTATTTTCAACCAAATATATACATCTTTATCTATTTGTATTATATACGACTTTTATTATTAAATATTTTAAAAATATAAACGATATTTTTGTCAAGACGAAAAAATATTCATATCTTTGCAACGAAGTTAATGAGAATAATTGTTCATTTGTTTTACATATTAAGAAACCCGTATCTACTTAATTGTTTTTTTGACTCAGAGTTTAAGTAAAAATTTTCTATTCTAAGAAAAAAATCACATTCACTTGTTTTTCATTCATTCTAAAAAACGTTGCCTGCAGATGGGCAGCGTTTTTTATTTAGTAAATATCGGGCTTATTATTTAGTCTGAGTATATCCTTCAGCTTTAAGAAGTTCTATTATTCTCTGTTTGAATTCTCCCTGGATAATTATTTCACCATCTTTAGAAGAACCACCAACTCCACATTTAGTTTTTAAAAGCCTTCCAAGTTCTTTAAGATCATCATCAGTTCCAACAAAACCTGTCACCAAAGTAACCGTTTTACCACCACGCCCTTTTTTCTCTATCGAAACCCTAAGTTTTTGATTATTTTTCCCAATAGTCTCAATTTTATCACTCTCATTTGTCTGATAATTGAATTCCGGATTTGTAGAATAAACAATATTCAGCTTTTCTTTCCAATCATTACTTTTCATTTTCCATTGATATTTAAATTCAATCAAAGATATAAACTTTTTCTTTATCTATGTGTGCGTTTCCAAATAAATAGACTAATTTTGCAAGTAACGTGCGACAAGAAGTCGTACAAGTAATTGTTCAGCATGATGTCTGAACCTGTTGTTCCGTCAACAGTAGCCTAAAGAGGCGTGCTTTACGAGTAATTGTTTGGTGCGAAGCCCTCTTGACAATA
>NZ_JADYTF010000106.1 GCF_021530995.1 Bacteroides caecigallinarum | reverse complement strand
GTATAATACTATAAATCAATAATATAACATTTCCGCATACTATTGAAAAAGTAGTGCAAACATATTAAATATACCTGTTCAGTTTACCTATTTTAGCCACCATCCGCTCAAGTTCATCACGACTACCGACAGCCTTGTTGCGCACTTTTGTGCGATAATTATAAATGGTTGTCACCGAATAGCGCAAAAAATGGGCAATCTTCACACTGTCGGTAATACCCAGCCTTATCAGGGCAAAAATACGCAGCTCAGTATTCATTCGTTCGTTTTCTTTCGGATAAATGCGCTCTTGGGGTTGCAACAATGAATTGAAATCTTCGACAAACGTGGGGAACAGCTGCAAGAAAGTATCATCGAATTCGGCATAAAACTCTTTCAACTCACTTTCGATGAACTTGGACGATTTAATATACTTGCACAATTCATTCTTGCTGCTTGTCGATGCTATTTTACTCAACTGTCGGCGATAAGTGTCCATTTTCTCAATATAAGTAGAACACAAATCCATATAGCGTCCTATGTACTCTTCTTTCAAATACGAGTTTTCAGCAATGCTGTGAGTAGCTTCTTTCAGTTTTTCATTAGAATTATGCAACTCTTCATTCAATTCTTTCAACCGCTTGTTGGCTTCCATCAGTTCCCTACGGGCAATCATTACGCGCTTCATTTGCTTACGAACATAAAAAACAGATAACAGAAGGAAAAAAGAAAGCAGGCTGATGGAAATCAGTGCCCACATCATTTGTTTTTGGCGGCTGGTAATTTGTTGCTGGTACACATCGTTTACTATCGGGAAAATCTGAAGGATGTTAAGAATACGCAAGCGCGCGTTGCAGGCTACCGCATCTTCCATACATACCTTTAAGTAAATATAAGCACGTTCCACATCGCCTTCTCTGAAAAGTTGCACCGCCAATTTGGGTAGTGCTGCATATTCAAGTACAGGCGCCTGAAAATCGGCTATGGACGCAATGGCAAGATATTTCTTCTCGTTTTCCTTGTCGCCTTTCAAAGAATAAGATTCAGACATAGTATAAGCCCAAAAAGCTATGCCTCGAAAATCATTCTTTCCAATCTGCTTGTAATAAGATTGAAGTTGTTTAATGGCTTTATCATATTCTCCACATTGGTTATAATATTGGCTCATGCTCAAAGCGTAAGCCAGCGAATCTTTATTGGCTGCGTAAAACTGCACCAACAAGTTACCATAAGTAATCATTTCTTTTCTGTAACGCTCTTTTTTCTCGGGTATTACCACATAGTCGGTCAACCAACTGTATACCGTTCGCAGAATATGGTAATAATATCCGCGCTGATAGTCAGGCAAGGTGTTTATATCCACCAAATCCATTTGCTCGACAGCTTCCTTGTACATGCCTGCTACACCCATCACTTCGGCCATGCTCATGCGGGCAAAGTCAAGAAGCTTCTTGTCACCCAAAGAGCGGGCTATTTCCAAACGTTTTTGTGTCACAATCAGACAAGAGTCAGCATTGTACGAACTATATTCTTCCTGCAATACACCAAGCAATTCAAAACGTTCCCTATCATCCGAAAGCAACGCATACTTCTTTTTCAGGTTATCCAATCTTTGTTCCTTACCAACAATATAAATAGAACGTTCTTCTATTACCTCTTCCAGTCTTGACAACAACGAATCAATATCCCATGTATCCCATGTATTGGCACAAAGCACAACAGAATTTCCAATAATCAAAAATAAACTCAATATAAGCCTTTTCATAGCATTGCAAATTATCTGTATTTTTTAAATGCCAAAAATAAAGCATTTCCTACAAAAAAGAAAAATTATCTACAAAAAAAGCTTGGATAACACTCAAACCGCATTCAACAATTACCAAATGAGTTTTGGCAGCCTTTACAATCACATTGAATATGCGGTAGAATCATCCCCTATTTGAACGTAAAGATGCAACCAGTATGTTCCTAAAATATTCTCTTCATATAACTGGTGGATGACATCTCTGGCAGAACTGGGATTTATTGTTGTTCAGGTTGACGGAATGACTACATCTTTCCGTTCAAAGGAGTTTGAAGAAGTATGCTATAAGAATCTGAAGGATGCCGGACTGCCAGACCATATCGCATGGATAAAGGCTGCGGCAAAGAAGTATCCTTATATGGACATTGACAGAGTAGGAATATTTGGCTGTTCAGCTGGGGGACAGGAATCTACAGGTGCGGTTTTATTCCATCCTGAGTTCTATAAGGCTGCATACTCGGCTTGTGGATGCCATGACAACCGTATGGATAAGATATGGTGGAATGAGCTTTGGATGGGATATCCGGTTGATGAGTCTTATTCTGCATGTTCGAATGTTGATAATGCACATTTACTTACCAGACCATTGATGCTTGTGGTAGGCGAAATGGATGATAATGTTGATCCTGCTTCAACAATGCAGGTGGTTAATGCTTTGATTAAAGCAGGTAAAGATTTCGAACTTGTTGTTATTCCGGGAGCACGTCATACTATGGGTGATGACTTCGGTGAACATAAAAGATATGACTTTTTTGTAAAGCATCTTATGGGTGTCAATCCTCCTTCATGGGATAAAATAAAAAAATAAAATAATAAAATCAGCCAACTAATTCATAAACATAATGTTGCGAATTAGATGGCTGTTTTATTTGAACAATAAATGATGAAAAATGAGTGTTTAATTATTTTTTATTTGAACATTTCTACGATTTTATTCAACTCTCCAGCGTTTATTACTCCACTCTGTCTCCACATTTGTTTTCCGTTTTTGAAAATCATCAGTGTAGGTACAGACTGTATGCTGTATTGCATGGCCAGTGCATTATTTTTATCAACATCTACTTTTACTATTCGCACCTTGTCGCCTTGCATATCTTTAACCTGTTTCAGAATAGGAGACATGGTTTTACAGGGACCGCACCATTCAGCAAAGAAATCCACAATTACAGGTACGTCTGATGAAGATATTAATTCGTTAAAAGTTTCCATAATGTCTATCGTTGTATGTTGTCGTGATTTAGTTATAAAACAAACTAGACATAGCTTTTGTTCGATACAAAAATAAAAAAAGGTGGAAAAAATCCACCTTTTTTTATTTTCTTTTTGTGCTTTAAATAGTGTTTAAATAGTGTTTAAATGCTGTTTAAACACTATTTAAAAAGTTATTATTTGTTGATACCCGAGTAACGTGCGTTAAGTCCGTCAACAATTTCCTGTGTGATATTATATGCAGGATCAGCATAAAGAAGGTTGTCGAAACCTGTGTTGCTGATAATTAAGCTATAACCTTTATCCTTGTTGTAGATTTTAAGGAATGAGTTGATAGAGTCTCTCAGCTGAAGGCTGTTTTTCTGGTTTTCGTCAGCAAGGTCTTTGCTGAGTTTTTCCTGCAAAGCCTGAAGATCCTGCTGCTGTTTGATGATGCGGTTCTGCTGCTGCTGAGCACTTTCTGCGCTTACGAAACCGTTGTTTTCGTATTTACGCTGGAACTCTTTCATTGCTGCATCAAGAGCTTTAGCCTTTTCGTTAAGAGTGGTACGGATATTCTCTTCCTTCTTAATCATAAGTTCGTTCAGGTCGTTCCAGAAACGGTATTTTGTAAGAAGCGAGTCTATTTCTACGTATGCAATCTTCATGTTTGTTGTACCGGTAGCTGCAACAGGTGCTGCTGTCTGTGTTGATTCACCATTGTTTCCTGCACACTGTACAAACATTACAGCCATAACCACAGCTAAAAATCCTTTGAGGATGTACTTAGTCTTTCTCATAAATTTTCTATATCATTTAAGTTAATTATTCTTCTTCTTCATTTTTCTGTCTTTCCGAGATGGCGTTAGGATTGGTTTTACGCTGCTCTCTGTCCTGCGATTGTACGCATCCGATGCCTCTTTCACGCATGGCTTTACTTCCGCTAACATGTGTATTAGGGAAACGTCCGTTCTTCTTGAACAGTATTTTTACGCATAATAGTGCTATACAGACAGCTACTATTATAAGTGTAGCGAGTATTATTTTAAGCATTGCTATGGTTTTTATAATAAACAGGATGCTGTTTCGGATAGTCTGAATTGAAAAACTATGTTTTTAATTTGCCTCTCCGCTTACCTTTCACTATTTTTGTGGTGCAAATATATAGTTTTGTTACGATTAAAACTTCAGAATGCTTTTAAAAAAGTCAATATAAAGGTGTAAATCGGCTTATTTAACTTATTTTTACATAGAAAAATAAATACATAAATGCTTAATACTGATTATTATGGAAGTAAAAGATTTGACTCCTAAGATTGTTTTTCATTATTTCGACGAAATATGTCAGGTTCCCCGTCCTTCTAAAAAGGAAGAGAAAATCCGTGCTTATCTTATCGCTTTTGCCGAAAGCAAAGGATTGGAATATAAAGTGGATGAAGCCGGAAATGTCCTGATAAAAAAGAATGCCACTCCTGGAATGGAAGACAGAAAGACCGTAATTCTGCAGTCGCATATAGATATGGTTTGCGAAAAGAATAATGATACTGTACATGATTTCGAAAACGACCCAATCCAGACATATATTGATGGTGAATGGCTGAAGGCTAAAGGTACTACTCTCGGTGCGGACAATGGTATCGGTGTTGCAACTCAGCTGGCTGTACTGGCATCAGATGATTTGCAGCATGGTCCTGTTGAATGTCTGTTCACAGTGGATGAAGAAACAGGTCTTACAGGAGCATTTGCATTGAAAGAAGGTTTTATGAACGGAGATATTCTTCTTAATCTTGACTCTGAAGACGAAGGCGAACTGTTTATCGGATGTGCCGGAGGTGCCGGAACAACTGCCCAGTTCCCATGTCCTATGGTGAAATCGCCTGAAGGTTATTTCTTCTTCCGTGTTACAGTGAAAGGTCTTACGGGAGGTCATTCGGGAGATGATATCAATAAGAAACGTGCCAATGCCAATAAGGTATTGAACCGTTATCTGATGCAGATCTCACAGAAATACGACTTGTATCTCGCAGAAATAGATGGAGGAAACCTTCATAATGCGATACCTCGCGAGGCTCATGCCGTGTGTGCCGTTCCTATGAAGGATAAAGAATCGGTAAGAGTGGATTTGAATATATTCCTTGCTGACGTGGAAAATGAATTCTCTGTTACTGAGCCTAACATCAGAATGGATCTTGAGTCGGAAACAGCTTTGCCGGAAGTGATCGAGAAGTCTGCAATGACCAAGTTCCTCAATTCTATCCATGCAGTGCATAATGGTGTGTTTGCCATGAGTCAGGATATGGAAGGATTGGTTGAAACATCGTCTAACCTTGCTTCTATCAAGATGCGCGACGGACAGATTGTGGTTGTTACAAGTCAGCGCAGTTCTATTTTGTCTTCACGTATGGATATGTCGCAGACAGTACGTTCTGCATTCGAACTTGGTGGAGCGACAGTAACTACAGGTGATGGCTATCCGGGATGGAAACCAAATCCTTCGTCTGAAATCCTGAAAGTGGCTGTTGACAGTTATAAAGCTTTGTTCGGTACAGAACCTAAAGTGAAAGCTATCCATGCAGGATTGGAATGCGGTCTGTTCCTCGAGAAATATCCTTCTCTTGATATGGTTTCATTCGGTCCTACATTGCGTGGAGTACACTCACCTGATGAAAGAATGCTTATTCCTACAGTGGACAAGTTCTGGAGACATTTGCTTGATGTTTTGAAGAATATACCAGTTAAAGCTTGATTATGGGCTTTATAAGAATATTGATTTGTTGGGTAGCATGGTTCATATCATTGAACCTTGCTGCCCAACAGTCTTTTCTGGTGATGGAGTATAATGTGGAAAACCTTTTCGACTGCCGTCACGATACCCTTAAATATGATTTGGAATTTATGCCGGACAGTCCTAGGGGATGGAATTACGGCAAATTCAGAAAAAAGATAGAGAATATAGCCCGTGTCATACTTTCTGCCTCGCGCGAGAATGTTCCCGATGTCATAGGGCTTTGTGAGGTGGAAAACGAGTTCTGTGCTAAAACACTTGTAGGATATTCCCAATTGAAAGAAGCCGGTTATGAATATATAATTACAGATTCGCCCGACGAACGAGGTATTGATGTGCTTTTGCTTTATCAGCCTTATACTTTCAGACTCCTGAACAAAAAATTCATTCATGTTCCAACCGTTAGTATCGGCGGACGGCCAACACGCGATATCCTCCATGCATCGGGGCGTGTCGTGACAGGTGACACTCTGGATGTTTTTCTAGTGCATTTCCCTTCACGTTCCGGAGGATGGAGAAAATCCGAAAAGTTCAGACTCATGGCTGCAGGAATATTGAAATCGGCGGCAGACAGCATCATGAACATGCGTTCAAATCCAAATGTTATAATAATGGGTGACTTCAATGACTATCCGCAGAATAAGTCAATATCGGATGTGCTTGCTGCTTCCAGACCGGGAGATACTATTGAGAAAAATGCGTTATACAATCTTATGGATGGCAGGGAAGGAGGTACGTACCGTTATCGCGGTCAGTGGGGAATACTGGACCAGATTATAGTAAATGGGAACTTGTTGGGAGAAGGTAATATACGGACCGGTTATTCCAAGGCATGCATCATTGACTTTCCTTTTCTCCTGGAGGAGGACGACAAGTATGGTGGCACTACTCCTTTCCGTATGTATAACGGCATGAGGTATAAAGGAGGATATAGCGACCATCTGCCTGTTTTGCTTGAATTGAATATGCATCACTGACCTCAATCCACTTTTTTGAGAAGGATTTATTGCATAAGTCAATTGAAATACCGATTTTTGTTATTAAGAAAATAAAATCATATAATACTATGCTCAGTAAGTTAAAGTTAAATCAGCTTTATTTTAAAGATACTCAATTTGCCAATCTGATGACAAAACGAATTTTCAATGTTTTGCTGGTGGCAAATCCATATGATGCTTTCATGCTGGAGGACGACGGACGTATAGACGAAAAGATATTCATAGAATATATGAATCTCAGTTTGCGTTATCCTCCACGTTTTACTCAGGTTTCCACTCCGGAAGAAACATGGAAACAGTTGGGGAATACTACTTTCGATCTTGTAATCTGTATGCCAGGAACAGACAGCAGCGACACATTCGATATTGCCCGAGACATAAAAGCCAAATATCCGCATATACCTATCGTGGTTCTTACTCCGTTCTCGCATGGTATCAAAGAAAGAATGGAGCATGAGGATCTCAGTGTGTTCGAGTATGTGTTCTGCTGGCTTGGTAATACGGACCTTCTTGTGTCAATCATCAAGTTGATAGAGGATAAGATGAATCTGGAGCACGATATAAAGGAAGTAGGTGTGCAGATGATAATGCTTGTGGAGGATTCGATACGTTTCTATTCGTCTGTTCTTCCTAATCTATACAAGTTCGTGCTTAAGCAAAGTCAGGAGTTTGCTACTGAAGCGTTGAACGAGCACCAGCGTACGTTGCGTATGCGCGGACGACCTAAAATTGTCCTTGCCCGTTCATACGAAGAGGCTATGCACCTTTATGAGATGTTCAGCAATAACGTGTTGGGAATAATATCCGATGCCAGATTCCCTCATGACGGCAAGATAGATCCACTTGCAGGAGTAAAACTTCTAAAAGAAGTGCGCAGTCGTGATCCGTTCATGCCGCTTATACTCCAGTCGTCGGAGGAAGATAACCGTAAGTATGCCGATGAGTGTAAGGCAGTTTTTGTTGACAAGAACTCAAAGAAGATGAATATAGACCTTCGTGAGGCTGTTTCGGATAATTTCGGTTTCGGAGATTTTGTTTTTATCAATCCAAAGACCAAGGAAGAAGTGGCGAGAGTACATAACCTCAAGGAACTGCAGAATATTGTATTCTCCATTCCGGCAGATTCATTCCATTATCATATCAGCCGCAACCATGTGTCTCGTTGGCTTTATTCACGTGCTATTTTCCCGGTGGCAGAATTTCTTAAGCAAATCACTTGGGACTCTCTTCAGGACCTTGATGCCCACAGGCAGATAATTTTCGAGGCTATAGTCCGCTATAGAAAGATGAAGAATCAGGGGGTAGTGGCAGAGTTCAAACGCGAGCGTTTCGACCGTTATTCCAATTTTGCACGTATCGGCGAAGGCTCCTTGGGAGGTAAAGGGCGTGGTCTGGCCTTTATCGACAATATGATAAAGCGTCATCCGGACTTCGAAGATTTTGAAAATGCGTCAGTAGCTATTCCAAAGACTGTGGTTCTCTGTACTGATATATTCGATGAGTTTATGGACAGTAACCGTCTTTATCAGCTGGCGCTGAGCGATGCCGATGATGAGACTATATTGAGAGCTTTCCTCCGTGCCAAACTGCCGGACAGACTTGTAGAAGATTTCTTTGCTTTCTTTGATGTCGTGAAATCTCCACTTGCCATACGTTCGTCAAGTTTGCTTGAAGACTCTCATTACCAGCCTTTCGCCGGTATTTATTCCACATATATGATACCATATATGGAGGATAAGTACGAGATGCTCCGTATGCTGAGCGATGCCATAAAAGGTGTATACGCATCTGTTTTCTATAAGGATAGTAAAGCTTATATGCAGGCCACAAGCAACGTAATAGATCAGGAAAAGATGGCTGTCATACTTCAGGAAGTAGTCGGTACACAGTATGGCGACAGATATTATCCTGCCATTTCGGGTGTTGCCCGTTCGCTTAACTATTATCCTATAAACGACGAACTAGCGGAAGAAGGAACTGTGAGTCTTGCGTTGGGACTCGGAAAATATATAGTCGATGGAGGACTTACGTTGCGAGTATGTCCTTATCATCCGGACAAGGTGTTGCAGACCAGCGAAATGGATATAGCATTGCGCGAGACACAGACCCGCTTCTATGCTCTCGACCTTAAAAACACGGGGCATAACTTCTCGCTTGATGATGGATTCAATCTTTTGAAACTGCATGTCAAGGATGCTGAGGCTGATGGTTCACTGAACTATATAGCGTCAACATACGACCCGTACGATATGGTGATACGTGATGGTATCTATCCGGGCGGAAGAAAGGTCATTACGTTTGCAAATATTCTTCAGCATGATGTTTTCCCGTTGCCACGCCTGTTGCAGTTAGCGCAGAAGTATGGTCAGGGCGAGATGCGTCGACCTGTGGAGATTGAGTTCGCCGTAAACTTTGATGCGAACAACAAAACCGGAGTTTTCTATCTCCTTCAGATACGTCCGATGGTTGATATCAAGGCAGACCTGGATGAAGACTTGAGTCTGATTCCTGAAGACAAGATAATACTGAAGAGTGAGAACTCGCTTGGTCATGGAGCAATGGATGATATCTGTGATATAGTTTATGTCAAGACTGACGGATATTCAGCTTCGAACAATCAGCTTATAGCATACGATATCGAGAAACTGAACAAGAGATTCCTCGACGAAGGAAAGCACTATGTACTTGTAGGTCCGGGCAGATGGGGTAGTAGCGATACGTGGTTAGGCATATCGGTAAAGTGGCCTAACATCTCTGCTGCAAGAATAATAGTTGAGGCAGGGCTGACCAATTATCGTGTTGATCCGAGCCAGGGAACTCACTTCTTCCAGAATCTGACATCATTCGGCGTGGGATATTTCACCATAAATGCGTTTATGAACGACGGTATCTATAATCAGGAATTCCTGAACAGTCTGCCTGCAGTGGAAGAAACCAAATATCTGCGCTGGGTGAGATTTGAGTCGCCATTGGCTGTGAAGATGGATGGTAAGAAGAAGTTGGGAATTGTAGCTTTACCTGAATAAAGCAACTATATAAATGAAAAAACGGTTTCATGTATCTGAAAATGATGATGAAACCGTTTTTTTATATGTATTAATTTATTGCTGACTGCTGTATTCCTTATGGAACTCAACAACTGCCTCAATTCCTTTCCGGAATATGTCGAGAGGGAAATTCTCGTTCGGCGAATGTATGGCATTGCTTTCAAGTCCGAATCCCATCAGCACTGTCTTTATTCCAAGAATCTGTTCGAAATCGCTTATGATAGGAATGCTTCCTCCGCGGCGTACAGCCAATGGTTTCTTGCCGAATGCTTTTTCGAATCCTTTTTCGGCTGCCTTATATGCAGGAAGTGAAATAGGGCATACATAGCCTTCGCCACCATGCATAGGGGTAACCTTTACCTGTACGTATTCAGGAGCTATTTCGTTGATATAGTCAACAAAAAGCTGTGAAATCTTTTCGTGGTTCTGGTGTGGAACAAGTCGGCACGATACTTTTGCGTATGCTTTCGATGGAAGTACAGTCTTCGAGCCTTCGCCTGTGTATCCTCCCCAAATACCGCACACGTCGAACGAAGGGCGGCAGCTGTTGCGTTCAAGAGTTGAATATCCTTTTTCGCCCTTCAATGCTTTTACTCCGATGGCATTCTTGTATTTCTCTTCATCGAAAGGTATGTTTGCAATCATCTCGCGTTCTTCTGCTGGAACATCTTCCACATCGTCGTAGAAATGAGGTACGGTGATACGTCCGTCGGCATCAGTAATCTTGTCTATCATGCTGCAAAGTACATTGATAGGATTTGCCACAGCACCACCGAAGTGTCCTGAATGAAGGTCGCGGTTGGGACCTGTGACTTCTATCTCCCAATATGCCAGTCCGCGCAGACCGGTAGTTAGTGACGGGAGGTCCTTGCCAAGCATACTTGTATCCGATACTAATATCACGTCAGCCTTAAGCAGTTCCTTGTGTTCTTTCAGGAAAGCATTAAGACTAGGTGAACCTATTTCCTCTTCTCCTTCGAAAATGAATTTTACGTTGTGCTTCAGGAGGCCTTCGCGCACCATATATTCGAATGCTTTGGCTTGAATCATTGCCTGACCTTTATCGTCGTCGGCACCTCTGGCCCAGATATGTCCGTCTCTGATTTCGGGTTCAAACGGATTGCTTTTCCAGAGTTCGAGCGGTTCGGCAGGCATCACGTCGTAGTGTGAATATATCAATACGGTAGGCGCATCAGGACTTACTCTCTTTTCGGCATATACCAATGGGTTGCCTTGCGAAGGCATGATAATAGCTTCGTCTGCACCTGCTTCGATTAGGAGTTGTCTCCATCTTTCGGCACATGCCAGCATATCTTCCTTATGCTGAGGCAGGGCACTGATGCTAGGTATGCGTATCAGACTGAAAAGTTCGTCGATGAAACGCTGTTCGTTTTCTTCAATGTATTTCCTTATTTCCATGGTTATAGAGTTGTTGTTTTGTTTAACAGATAATAATCGAGTATGGTCATGGCTGCCATAGCTTCCACTAAAGGTACTGCTCTTGGAAGTACACACGGGTCATGGCGCCCTCTCGCCTTGAGGATTGTTTCGTTTCCGTCTTTATCCACTGTAGGCTGTTCCATGAGTACTGTTGCAACGGGTTTGAATGCAACCTTGAAGTATATGTCCTGTCCGTTGCTTATACCGCCCTGAATACCTCCTGAACGGTTTGTGCGGAATGCTATCTTTCCGTTCTCATTATAGAAAATGTCGTTCTGCTGACTTCCCTTCATGTTCATGTTGCCGAATCCCTGACCGTATTCGAATCCTTTTGCGGCATTGATTGTGAGCATGGCATTGCCGAGTGCTGCATGTAGTTTTCCGAACGCCGGCTGGCCGAGACCTATAGGGCATCTCTTTATCACGCAGTCCACAGTTCCTCCTATGGTATCGCCTTCACCCTTGGTCTTCAGAATGAGTTCAGCCATGGTCTGTGCCATAACAGGGTCCGGACATCTTACCGGATTCTTTTCAATCTCACTCAAATCGTATGAGGTATAATCTTTGTCGAGTTTGAGTTCGCCTACTTGTGATGTATAAGCTGTAATCTCAACTCCCAGCTGTTTCAAGGCTATTTTTGCCAATGCTCCTGCAACAACGCGTGATATAGTTTCGCGTGCCGATGAACGGCCTCCTCCGCGATGGTCGCGCAGTCCGTATTTCTGTGTATATGTGAAATCGGCATGCGACGGGCGGAAAACGTCCTTCATATTGTCATAGTCGCCTGAATGCTGGTTGGTGTTCCATACCACGAAACCTATGGGGCATCCTGTAGAAACTCCATCGTATATGCCCGAAAGAAATTCCACCTGGTCCGATTCCTTTCGTGCCGTTGTTATGGCAGACTGTCCCGGCTTTCTTCTGTCGAGTTCTTTCTGTATGAAATCCATATCTATATGTATTCCTGCAGGGAAGCCGTCTATTACTCCTCCTATGCCTTTTCCGTGCGATTCGCCGAAGCTTGTCAGACGGAATATATTTCCAAACGTGTTGTTGTACATTGTATCTTGGTTTATTATTAATGTATATATGGTTGCTTATTTTCGGACAATAAAGTTAATGATGACCGAACAGGGCTGACGCATTACTTAATATCTTCATTTTGCCATGGTGCATCTAAAAGTTCAGCAAGAAACTCATCGCTCCATCCCGCCATTTTTCTTTTACCCTTAAGGCTTGATTTCCTCTTGTTATT
>NZ_JADYTF010000105.1 GCF_021530995.1 Bacteroides caecigallinarum | reverse complement strand
GTATAAGAGTATATACATTGTAAACGGAAATAATAATTAAAAAACAATTTAATATAACATCAATCATGAGATTTTTAGTTTCAAGCACAACATTATTCAGCCATTTACAGGCTATCAGCCGTGTTATCAATTCAAAAAATTCTCTTCCTATCCTGGACTGTATCCTGATAGAACTTAACGATGGAACTATCACAATGACAGCTTCCGACAGCGAAACGACTCTGTCTACTAGCATAGAAGTAAGCGAATACGAAGGCGAAGGACGTTTTGCCATTTCGTCAAAGACTATTCTTGAGGCTCTGAAAGAAAATCCAGAACAACCATTGAACTTCAATATCAATACTGATACAATGGAGATTACTGTGAAATATCCAAACGGTAAATACAGCATGATGGCACAGAACGGCGACGAATATCCTCTGCCAAAACAGATGGGAAGCGAAGTCGTAAACCTGACAATGGCTGCCGACGTTATGCTTACAGGAATCAACAGATGTATCTTTGCTACTGCCGACGATGAACTGCGTCCTGTCATGAACGGTATCTATTTCGACATCAGCCAGCAGGATGTGACACTTGTTTCTTCTGACGGTCATAAGTTGGTCCGCAACAAGTCGTTTGCTTCTACAGGCAACGAGAAGGCAGCTTTCATTCTTCCGAAGAAGCCATCAAACTTGCTAAAGAACTTGCTTCCAAAAGAACAGGGCGACGTACAGATTTGCTTTGACGACAAGAACGCTATGTTCACAATGGAGAACTACCAGATGACTTGCCGCCTGATAGAAGGACGCTATCCTAACTACAACTCTGTAATTCCACAGAATAACCCTCATAAGGCTGTAGTGGACCGTGCTATCTTCATCAGCGCATTGAAGCGTGTATCTGTATTCTCTTCTCAGGCTAGCAGCTTGATAAAACTGAGTCTGAAAGAAAACAGCATGACTATCTCAGCCCAAGATATCGACTTCTCTACTTCAGCAGAAGAAACCCTCATCTGCCAGTACGACGGAAAAGACATGAGCATAGGTTTCAAGTCGTCTTTCCTTATCGACATTCTGAACAATATCTCATCGCAGAATGTAATTATCGAATTGGCTGACCCATCAAGAGCCGGACTTATCGTTCCTGAAGAACAGGAAGAAAACGAAGACCTGCTTATGCTGCTCATGCCTATGATGCTTAACGATTAATCTTTTTATAATGAAACTGAATCTTAAAAACCCTATAGTTTTTTTCGACCTTGAAACTACAGGTACAAATATTACAAGCGACAGAATAGTGGAAATCTGCTATCTGAAAGTTTATCCTAACGGAAACGAAGAAAGCAAAACAATGAGAATAAATCCGGAAATGCATATTCCGGAAGCATCAACAGCCATCCATGGCATAACAGACGAGGATGTGGCAGACTGCCCTACTTTCAAGGAAGTGGCTACCAACATAGCAAAGGACTTCGAAGGTGCGGATATAGCAGGATTCAACTCAAACAGATTTGATGTCCCCGTACTTGTAGAGGAATTCCTCAGAGCCGGAATAGACCTTGACCTGACAAAAAGAAAGTTCATCGATGTTCAGGTAATCTATCACAAAATGGAACAGCGCACTCTTTCGGCCGCATACAAATTCTACTGCGGAAAGAATCTGGAAGATGCTCATACCGCCGAGGCTGATACAAGAGCAACTTACGAAGTTCTTAAAGCCCAGTTGGATATGTATAATGACACTCTTCAGAACGACATCGACTTCCTGTCGGAATATTCAAGCTATTCGAAGAATGTGGATTTTGCAGGAAGAATTGTTTATGATGACAATGGAGTGGAAGTATTCAATTTCGGTAAGTATAAAGGCATGCCGGTAGCCGAGGTTATGAAGAAAGACATAGGATATTACGGATGGATTATGAACGGCGATTTCGCACTGAACACAAAGAACGTGCTTACAAAAATCAGACTGAGAGAAACCGGAATGTTAAAATGAAACATCTATGATGAAAGGTAAAAAAATAGTACTTGGCATTACTGGAAGTATTGCTGCATACAAGGCGGCAGTACTTGCCAGAGCCTTGATAAAAAAGGGTGCCGAAGTGCAAATCGTTATAACTCCTGCAGGAAAAGAGTTTATCACTCCCCTGACACTGTCCACCATAACCAGCAAACCGGTTATAAGCGAGTTCTTTGCTCGCAGGGACGGAACATGGCATAGCCACGTAGACCTCGGTCTGTGGGCAGACGCAATGCTGATAGCTCCTGCCACTGCAGCTACTATAGGAAAAATGGCAAACGGCATCGCAGACAATATGCTTATCACTACATACCTGTCAATGAAAGCACCAGTATTCGTTGCCCCGGCTATGGACCTCGATATGTTTGCTCATCCTTCTACACAAAAGAATCTTGATACACTCAGATCATACGGAAACATTATCATCGAGCCGGGCGAAGGCGAACTGGCAAGCCATCTTGTAGGTAAAGGAAGAATGGAAGAGCCGGAAAACATCGTTGCCGTTCTGGAGGATTTCTTCGTAAAGAAGTCTGACCTCGCCGGAAAGAAGATAATGATTACCGCCGGTCCTACATACGAGAAGATTGACCCTGTGAGATTTATCGGTAACTATTCTTCAGGCAAAATGGGATATGCATTGGCAGAATGCTGTGCAGAGAGAGGTGCCGAAGTTACTCTTATCAGCGGACCTGTGAGTATTATTGCAAAGCATCCTAACATCAAGACAGTCAGTGTGGAGAGTGCAGATGAAATGTATAAGGCAGCAATAAGCGAGTTCGCTTCAAGCAATGCAGCCATCTTGTGTGCGGCAGTAGCTGACTTCACTCCTGAAACAAAAGCCGAACAAAAAATCAAACGCGAAAAAGACGACCTGATTATCAAGTTGAAACCTACTCAGGACATAGCTGCTGCACTGGGGAAACTAAAGAAAGACAATCAGGTGATGGTGGGATTTGCTCTTGAAACAAACGATGAGGTGGAACATGCCAAAGGCAAGCTGGAAAGAAAGAATCTCGACTTTATCGTTCTCAACTCGCTGAACGACAAGGGAGCCTGTTTCAGACATGACACCAACAAGATAACCATTATCGACAAAGAAAATGTCATTGAGTTCCCGCTTAAGAACAAGAAAGAAGTGGCTACAGACATAATTAACCATTTGGCAGAAATATTATAAATATGCTACAGTCTATATTCATCCAGAACTACGCACTTATAGATAAACTGGACATTGCATTCGAACCGGGTTTTTCTGTAATCACCGGTGAAACGGGAGCCGGAAAATCAATCATCCTCGGTGCTATCGGTCTGCTGCTCGGACAGAGAGCAGACGTAAAAGCTATACGAAACGGAGCTACTAAATGTATCGTGGAAGCCAAATTCAGCATAGCATCATACGGCATGGAGGAATTCTTCAAGGCTAACGATATAGAATACGACAGTGATGAATGCATTATACGCCGCGAAGTAAACATCAACGGTAAAAGCAGGGCTTTCATCAATGACACTCCTGCTTCACTGTCGCAGATGAAAGTGCTTGGAGAAAAGTTGATTGACGTTCACAGCCAGCACCAGAACCTGCTGATAAATAAGGAAGGCTTCCAGCTAAACATTCTTGATATCCTTGCACAGGACATAAAGGAACTGACCGATTATCAGAACGAATACAATGAATACAGAAAGGTGAGCCGTGAACTGGATGAATGTATCAGACAAGCCGAAGAGACAAGAAAGGAAGAGGATTATATCCGCTTCCAACTCCAACAGCTTGATGAGGCTGAGCTGAAAGAAGGTGAAGTGGCCGAACTTGAACAGGAAGCAGAAACGCTCTCTCATGCCGAGGATATCAAGGCCGGTCTTTACCGCTCGGCACAGAACATCGGTGGTGATGAAGGCGGATGTCTGACACTGATAAAAGACAGCATAAATACTTTGCAAACCGTAAGCAAAGTATTTGCTAAAGCAAATGAATGGAAAGAAAGACTTGAAAGCTGCTATATCGAGATTAAAGATATCTCTCACGATATGGATGATGCTCAGGAAGCCGTGGAGTTCAATCCTTCAAGACTTGATTTCGTCAATTCACGTCTCAACATGATATACTCGATGATGCAGAAACACCACGTAAAGACTGATGCTGAACTTATCGGGATAGCGGAGAACTACAGACAACAGCTCGACATGATCACATCGTCGGACGAGCTTATCTCTGAACTGGAAAGCAAAAAGAAAAAACTGTATGACAGCGTAATCCATAAAGCGGAAATACTGACAGCCTTGCGTACAGAAAGTGCAGGTAAAATCCAGTCGCAGATGGAATCTCTGCTCATACCGCTAGGAATGCCAAACGTGAAGTTTGCCGTAGAGATTTGCAGAAAGAAGGAACCGGACATAAACGGTCTGGACGCAGTAAACTTCCTGTTCTCTGCCAATAAGAACGGAACTTTACAGAACGTGGCTTCCATAGCATCGGGTGGTGAAATAGCCAGAGTAATGCTCTCGCTGAAAGCCATGATAGCAGGAGCTGTTAAGCTGCCTACAATAATCTTTGATGAGATAGATACAGGTGTTTCCGGCTCCATAGCAGAAAAGATGGCTCTGATAATGCAGGACATGGGACGACAGAACAGGCAGGTTCTGAGCATTACCCACCTGCCACAGATAGCAGCAAGGGGCAATGCCCACTACAAAGTATATAAAGAAGATACCGAAACCGGAACAAACAGCCACATCATACGTCTGACAGACGAAGAACGCATAGACGAAATAGCAAATATGCTGAGTGGTTCTACCATGACCGAAGCTGCAAGAAACAATGCAAAAGCTTTGCTTGGACTTTAATTCGTGAAAATAATAAAGAAAACAGATATGATAGAAAAAAATGAAATGATTTTCGGTGTAAGAGCCGTGATAGAAGCGATACAGGCAGGAAAAGAAATTGACAAGATTCTGGTAAAGAAAGACATCCAGAGCGACCTGTCAAAAGAACTTTTTGCCGCATTGAAAGATACTCAAATACCTGTACAGCGAGTTCCGGTTGAGAGAATCAACAAGATTACACGCAAGAACCATCAGGGGGTAGTGGCTTTCATCTCTCCTATCACATACCAGAAGACTGAAGACATCGTACCGTTCCTGTTCGAACAGGGAAAGAACCCGCTGATAATACTCCTTGACGGACTGACTGATGTCCGTAACTTCGGTGCGATAGCACGTACATGCGAGTGTGCAGGTGTAGATGCCATCATCATACCTTCAAAGAACAGCGTTAGCGTGAATGCAGATGCTATCAAGACTTCTGCAGGAGCGCTTCACACAATACCTGTTTGTCGTGAGAGCAATATCACCAACACTATCAAATTCCTGAAGGACAGCGGTTTCAGCATTGTAGCGGCAACAGAAAAAGGTGACTATGACTATACTAAAGGTGACTACACCAAACCTACTTGTATAATAATGGGAGCAGAAGACACTGGCGTGCCTTACGAACACCTTGCACTCTGCGATGAATGGATTAAGATACCTCTGTTCGGTACAATAGAATCACTCAACGTATCTGTAGCAGCAGGAATCCTTATATACGAAGCCATCAAACAGCGTGGTTTCTCTACTGAAGAATAATAATAACCAGACAATATCAATGAGGAAAACAATATTTATCACACTCTGTGCCTTAAGCATAAACGGCTTGTGGGCGCAGGAATTGCCTAAATGGGCAAAGAAAGCCAGAAAAGCTGTTTTCTCTGTCATCACATACAATGCTGACAATAAGATACTTAACACAGGAAACGGTTTTTACATTGACTCGGAAGGAACGGGAGTTTCAGACTACAGTCTGTTCAAAGGGGCTCACAGAGCGGTAGTTGTTACAGCCGACGGCAAGGAACTGCCTGTTACACTTATTTTGGGAGCAAACGACATGTACGATGTGGTGCGCTTCAAAACAGAAACCACAAAGAAACAGGAATCTCTTACAGCAGCCTCGACTCCGGGAAAAGCTAATGACAATGTATTTGTAATGCCTTATTCCACACAGAACTCTGTAAACGGAATTGCAGGAACCATACAGAATATCGACTCTATAGGAAACAATTCTTTCTACTATACACTCTCAATGAGTACAGGTGCAAAAGATGTCAGTTGTCCTGTCATGAATGAGAACGGAGAAGTGATAGGTATGATTCAAAGAAATTCAGACAGCGAAGACCAGAAAAGCTATGCTCTTGGAATCAACTTTGCAAAAAGCCTGTCAATCAATGCCCTCTCAGGCAGCGATACTACACTGAAATCCATCAAGATAAAGAAAGGACTTCCTGAAGATGAGTCTCAGGCACTGGTGTTTCTTTACATGATGTCTTCACAACTTGATGCTGAAGAATATCTTTCAATACTTAACGATTTTATCAATATGTATCCGAACAATATGGAAGGTTATCTCAGACGCGCCACATATTATATGGACAAAAACTCGGATGAATTCGTAAACAAGGTAGAAGACGATTTAAAGAAAACAGCTGATGTGGCAGAGAACAAGGCCGAAGCACATTACGGAATAGCAAAACTGATTTACAACTACTGTGTCAGCAATACTAAAAAACCTGAAAAAGCCGATTGGACTCTGAACAGAGCCTTGGATGAAATCAATCAGTCAGTATCCGAATCAGGTGAAGGACTGTACTATCAGTTGCAGGGAGATATATACTTCGCAATGCAAGATTACGGTAATGCTGCTACAGCCTACGAAAATGTATGCAAGACTCCCTTAGCCTCGGCTTCAACATTCTATGCGGCAGCCAAAGCCAAAGAAATGGTGGAAGGAACAGACAAAAAAGAGATAATTGCTCTGATGGACAGTGCAGTGGCATACTACAATCCACCGTATGGTAAAGATGCTGCTCCGTATCTTTTCGAACGTGCGCGCGTAAAATCCGAAGCTAAGATGTATCGCGAAGCTGTTATAGACTACAATGCTTTCTATGATGCCATGTTAGGACAGGTTTCAGCTGAGTTCTATGTAATACGTCAGCAGGCAGAAATGCAATGTCGCATGTACCAACAGGCTATAGACGACATAAACAAAGCAGTGGAACTTGAGCCGGAGAACGCAGGATACTGGACAGAAAAAGGTGGTGTACATATCCGTTTAAGCCAAACTGACGAAGCAATAGCAGCATTGGAAAAAGCTATCTCACTGGACCCAAAGAATGCAGATGCATACCGTATGCTTGGTTACTGCCAGGTAAAAGGCAAAGACAAGAAAAAGGGACTGGAGAACCTTAACAAAGCAAAAGAACTGGGAGATACAGTAGCTGAGGATCTGATAAAGAAATACGGCAAATAAAATGCAGCTAGTAATGAATCTAATGTATATTAACTGGAATCCCGACCCGATAATCTTCACATTGGGTGGTTTCAGCCTCAGATGGTACAGTGTATTCTGGGTTATTGCCATAGCATCTGCCAGCATAGTGGTACACAAGATTTTCCAAAAGAGAAAAATGTCAGAGGACGACTACAACAAGCTGTTTGTCTATTCATTCCTAGGCATATTCATCGGAGCCCGTCTAGGACACTGTCTGTTCTACGACTTTGCATATTATTCCGATCATCTTTTGGAAATAGTTCTCCCGGTAAAATTCCTTCCGGACGGCAGCTGGAAATTTACCGGATATGCAGGTCTGGCAAGCCACGGAGGAACAATGGGACTTATGCTGACTTTATATCTTTTCTGCAAGAAAACAAAGATTACCTATCTGCAGATACTTGATATAATAGCAATGGCTGCGCCACTTGCCGCAGGTTTCATCAGAATAGCCAATCTGATGAATTCGGAGATTATAGGTATGCCTACTTCACTCCCGTTTGCTTTTATATTCGAGCAAGTGGACAGTCAGCCAAGACATCCGGCACAACTGTATGAGGCAATGGCATACTTCATCATCTTCGGAATAATGTGGTACATACAGAGTAAGGTGAAATCCTACAGAGACGGACTATACTTCGGCATCTGTATATTCTCAATCTTCATATTCCGCTTCTTTGTGGAATTCATAAAAGAAAGACAGGTAGATTTTGAGAACTACATGATGATAGATATGGGGCAAGTATTGAGTATTCCGTTTATTATTCTCGGACTATATTTCATAATAAGAGGAATGAAAAATCCGGTTATAGAAACAAAATAATATACCCGTACACAAGCAAAGGGGCGAAACCGAAACAAATCGATTTCGCCCCTTTCAATATTTTTCTATATGATGCAAATTACTGCTTCTTCATCTCAAATCCTAACAACAAGCCATCATACTGTGATAACACAGTATTCAAGGTCGTGATAGTAGCATTTGATGATTTTCCTGCAACTGCACCTGTCACAGTCTGCGCTAGCGACATAAGCTTATCCGCCTTGAAAAGCAGACTCATCGAACCACCGTTCAGAAGTGAGGTAGATACCTGTGCAGTCATCTTCAGACCAATCTTTGTCTTCAATGTCATTTCGTTGGTATCCTTATTGTAACTGTAAGTGCCGCTAACGGTACGTCCTGCCACAGTAGAAGTATAAGTACTGTCGGCATTGAACACATATACAGTATTCTCGTTGAATCCAAGTTTAGACAGATAATTGCTCATCTGTTCCTCAACTTTTTTAGCAGCCACTTCACCACCTGCTTTCGACAGCAAGTCATCACTCTGAAACTTACAGTCAGGAGCAGTGTATTTCCATGTTCCTACGATAGAAACACTTTCATTCACCTTGGAAACAGTTTCTTCCACCTTGTTCACTACTCCACCAAGCACAGACTTCCAGTCCTGTGCAGATACTGCTGTACTTACAGTAAGCATCAAACCTAATAGAAGAAATATTCCAGTCATAATCAGCAAGCTTTAAAACTCATATCAAGTCCCTTTACAGAGTGTGTAAGAGCACCTACAGAAATAAAATCAACTCCACATTCAGCATAATCGCGAAGAGTATCGAAAGTAATACCTCCAGACGATTCTGTTTCATATCTGCCGGCAACCATTTCTACAGCCTTGCGTGTGTTTTCAGGAGTAAAGTTGTCGAGCATGATACGATCAACACCACCAAGGTCGAGAACCTGCTGAAGCTCGTCGAAATTACGTACCTCAATTTCAATCTTCAAGTCCTTACCCTTAGCCTTGCAATATTCCTTGGCACGGTTGATAGCCTTGTCTATACCTCCGGCAAAGTCCACATGATTGTCTTTCAGAAGAATCATATCAAACAGTCCGATACGATGGTTTACTCCACCACCAATCTTCACAGCCATCTTTTCAAGGATACGCATACCCGGAGTTGTCTTTCTTGTGTCAAGCACGCGAGTCTTAGTACCTTCCAGACGTTTCACATACTTGTTTGTCATAGTAGCAATACCGCTCATACGCTGCATGATGTTCAGCATCAGACGCTCTGTCTGAAGCAAAGACTGAATCTTTCCTTCCACCACCATAGCAACATCACCCGGCTTGACGTGTGCACCGTCGTTGATGAAAACTTCAACCTTCATTGTTGGGTCGAAACGGTTGAACACTTCCTTTGCTATTTCGATACCGGCCAGAATACCTTCTTCCTTGATAAGAAGTTTTGACTTACCCATTGCATCAGCAGGGATACAAGACAATGTTGTATGGTCACCGTCGCCTATATCTTCAGCGAAAGACAGGTCTATCAGGCGGTCTATCAAATCTTTTACTACTTTTTCGTCCATAATGTTACAGATTTATTGAATTATAATGCAAAGGTATAGATTATTCGTATCTTTGCAAAGCCGTAATTTATAAAAACAGAAAACGAATATGAAATTTATATTACTTGTAGTAGGCAAGACAGTGGAAAAACACTATATCACTGCAATAAACGACTATGTGGAGAGAACCAAACACTATACTTCGTTCGACATGGAGGTTATCCCGGAACTGAAGAACACCAAGAGCCTGAGCATGGAACAGCAGAAGGAAAAAGAAGGCGAACTGATTCTGAAAGCCATACAGCCGGGGGATGTGGTGGTACTGCTCGACGAACATGGCAAGGAGTTTCGCTCCATTGAGTTTGCCGACTGGGTTGAAAAGAAAATGCACACCGTAAACAAACGTCTGGTATTCATTATCGGTGGTCCTTACGGATTTGCCCCGTCAGTATATGCCGCAGCACAGGAAAAGATTTCTCTTTCGAAAATGACATTCTCGCATCAGATGATACGTCTCATCTTCGTAGAGCAGCTATACAGAGCTATGACTATCCTGAACAATGACCCTTATCATCACGAGTAATTCACATCAATAATATGATAACAGTCAACCAAAATCAGGAAAAGACTATGTTACATTAATTTTAACGGTGTTTAAATAGCTCTTAAATACTATTTAAACACCGTTTAAACTGATTGGATTCTGTCTTATACCCCTTGAAGAATCATCAGTAATTTTATCTCAAGCGGAGAATATCACCCACTTTAGGAGCAGGAGCATCTTCATCCATTTTGTTCATCTTGTAAAGATATTTCAGTCTTATACCAAACATCTGTGATATGGAATACATAGAATCACCAGCTTTTACCACATATACTATATGATCCTTGGTTGCCTTCTTGCGTTTCTCTTCCAGATAAATAATCTCACCACCACAGAAAGTATAATCCTTAGGCAATTCATTATATTTACGGAGTTTACGACTACTGATATCAAATTCATCGGACAGAGACTTAAACGTATCACCCCTACGTGCTATAATATAAAGCATCTCGTTAGCCAGATAAGGCTGATGAGGATTAGTTACTTTCTCAGCCCATTCCAAGCCACCTTTACGGTCGTATCGGTCTAGATCATAAAGTTCGATAATATCAATCAGCCTGTCGGCATATCTGGGGTCTGTAGCATATCCGGCCTTCTTCAATCCTCGTGCCCAACCCTTGTAGTCTGTTATCTTCAATCGGAAAAGGAAAGCATATCTTGCTCCTGTACGCAGGAATTTAGAATGATCCTCATACGATTCTTTGGCATGCTTGTATGCACGGAAACACTCGTTGCGTCGGTCATCGTTATGACGAACTGTGCGTCCGTCCCACGAGCTGCCGCATTTTATTCCGAAATGATTGTTCGACTTCCTTGCCAGGGTACTTCTTCCTGCTCCTGACTCAAGCAATCCCTGAGCCAAAGTGATACTGGCAGGAATATGGTATTTCTTCATTTCTTCAACGGCTATTCCCCTATACTTCCTTATATAGTCCTCGTAAGCCTGATTTCTCTTTTGTGCAGATACCGAAACTGAAAGCCCGGCAATGAATATTAAAATAAGTGTCAGATATTTCCTCATGTCTTTAATATTGAAAAGCAGATACAAACATACGGAAAATCTCTGGAATATCCGCCGAATTGCAGCAGATTAACGCAACAGGATTTGATAATTAGGGAGTTAGAAGAAAAACGCAGAAGTTGGGCAGACAGTTGAAAACCGTCTTAAAGCAGATTAAAGCAAAAGAACGGTTTCCTAATCATTACCCGATGAAAGTGCAGATTTAACAGTTCCTGTTTCATTTTGCGGCGTTCTGCGCAGCTTTGCTTATCAATAGGTAACTCGTTGATTTATAGTTTTGCAACCAAAAAGAAACGAGTATGGCAAGAAGCACATTCAAGGTGCTGTTCTACGTGAACGGCAGTAAGGAAAAGAACGGAATTGTCCCCATCATGGGACGAGTTACAATCAACGGAACGGTAGCACAGTTCAGCTGCAAACGGACTATCCCGAAAGAGCTTTGGGATGCCAAAGGGAACAAGGCAAAGGGCAAGAGTATGGAAGCGAGGGAAACCAATCTTGTGCTTGACAACATCAAGGCTCAAATCATCAAGCATTACCAGCGTATATCCAACCGTGAAGCGTATGTAACGGCAGAAATGGTACGCAATGCCTATCAGGGATTGGGCGGTGAGTATGAAACATTGCTCGGTGCTTTCGACAAGGAAAATGAAGTGTTCAAGAAGCGTGTCGGAAAAGACAGGGTCAGGGCTACCTATATGGCAAGGGTACGGGCAAGAAACCATGTGGCGGCATTCATCAGGTCACATTACAAGCGGAACGACATCTCCATGCCTGAACTTACGCCCGACTTCATCAAGGAGTTCGCCGTGTTCCTTTCCAACGAAGCCAGACTGCACAACGGTTCGATATGGGAAAACTGCATGTGGCTGAAAGGTGTGGTGATGCGAGCGCATTTCAACGGACATATACCGAGAAATCCGTTTGCCCAGTTCCATATAAGCCCGAACACGAAAGAGCGTGAATATCTGACGGAGAATGAGCTGAAAACATTAATGGAATTTCAGTTCAAAGACCCCAAGAACTCCTATCTCCGTGATATTTTTGTTTTCGCCAGTTTTACCGCCCTCTCATTCGTGGATATAAAGGAATTAAACAATGACCAGATTGTGGAAGTGAACGGTGAGAAATGGATTATTTCCAAACGACACAAGACGGGTGTACCGTTTCAGGTAAAGCTGCTGGATATTCCCTTGCAGATAATCGAGCGTTACAAGGCTTTTCAGGAAAACAATCTTGTATTTCCCAATCTCAACTATTGGTCAATATGCAAGCGTATGGGAAAGATGATAAAGGAATGCG
>NZ_JADYTF010000104.1 GCF_021530995.1 Bacteroides caecigallinarum | reverse complement strand
CGGAGAATAAAGACACTATAACAAAAACTCTCTGCCTCACAGAGGAGGAGAGAGCTATAGCGTACCTCATTGATACTGATGACTGGTTAGAGTTATGATTTGGGTGACGCAATGATAAAGTCAGGAATAACTGTCCAGCAAAACACCATAGTTTTTATTTGATACGATGAAAGGTATTGAAACTTTAGTATTGTATTGGAACAGTTCCTCGTTTTTACCTTTATAGTTAAATTCTTCGGATTGATGTTGTCCGAGTCCGTAGAAAGCTTCATCTTCCGGCGATTCGAAAACTTGTCTTATAGAATATCCTTTTGTACCTTCAATTTCTATAGGAGTAAAAGTCTTTCCTCCTCCTTTGTTCTCCTGTAAAATTACTTTCCCGTTTTTATCAGTAAACCACAACTCACCTGTAGAGGCAAGAACATAAGCGTTTATATCATTTGTAGATATAGAAACTGTGTCGCCATTGTTTGCTACATCGAATAATGTCTTTTCCTTTTGTGGAATAACAATAAGGCTTTTGTCATCAGAGAATCTTTTTTCAGGTGTTGCCGATACATGGATAAGTTTATCACCCATTACCTGAAGACGGATGAGTTTTGCATTGTCGTTGCCTGGATTCTGTACTTTTACGACTACACCATTATCGGTAACCTCGTAAATATTGTCGGAGCATGACCCAAGCAAAAGACCTGCAAAAAGACAATAATACATGCTTTTCATATTCATAATCTTAATTTGTTGATATTTGAAATTAATTTTGTGGTCAATTATTAATTGGTCTTGGATTTATTGAAATACTATATTGCAAAATTAATAATTAAATAAGTGATTTAAAATATTATTATATTCAACATAAAATATTAATATTGTATCTGTATCATGATATTTTAGAATGTAAATCATGAAACATATAAAAAAGTGTCCCCAAATAGGCTATAAAATGCGGGCAAGTTTCACTTTAAACTTGCCCGCATTTTACCTCGAATTTGCCCATGTTTTTTCTGAGGATTGAGAAAGGCAAGTCTGTCAAGTGATACAGTGCAGATTTGACAACATACGTTGACTTTTCATTTTTGACAGAAAAAAGCAGATTCAAGTGGCATAAAACAATTTAAAAAAGAGAAAAATTTTTTATGAGGGCTCTATTTTGATTTTAAGAGGACTTTTATAAGGATTTTTTTCATTATAAATACACCTCGAATTTATTTACTATAGTTTATTATGTAAAAAAACAGTTTTAAATAATGTTCAACTTTTAAAATTTGTCCACTTTTAGATGTGGACACAAATATTAATAACTATGAATCAACTAAAGAACCTTTTTATTGCGTCAGCATTATGTGTAGGTGCGAGCTCGTGTGGCGTATCGGAGAAAAGAGTTCCAGCTGCCATTCCATCGGATCCAGAGATTGAGGCCAACATAAAGGAATGGCTTGGAAAGATGACCTTGGAGGAAAAGATAGGTCAGATGTGTGAAATAACAATAGATGTGGTAAGCGATTTTGAGGAAAGCAAGAAGCATGGCTTTGTTCTTAATCCGGCTATGCTCGACACAGTAATAGGAAAATATAAAGTAGGTTCACTGCTTAATGTTCCTTTGAGTATAGCACAGACCAAGGAGAAATGGGCTGAGGCAATAAAGCAGATCCAGGACATCTCCATGAAGGAAATAGGAATCCCCTGTATTTATGGTGTGGACCAGATACATGGTACAACCTATACCCTTGGCGGTACAATGTTTCCACAAGGTATAAACATGGCTTCATCGTTTAACCGTGACCTTGTACGTAAGGGAGCTGAGATATCCGCATATGAAACCAAGGCGGGATGTATTCCATGGACATATGCACCTGTTGTTGACCTAGGTCGTGACCCCCGATGGCCACGTATGTGGGAGAACTATGGTGAGGACTGCTATGTAAATGCTGAGATGGGTAAGGCGACTGTTGCCGGTTTTCAGGGAGAAGATCCTAACCATATCGGTGAGTATAATGTAGCTGCTTGTATGAAACACTATATGGGATATGGTGTTCCTGTTTCCGGCAAGGACCGTACACCATCGTCAATATCACGTAGCGACATGCGCGAGAAACATTTCGCTCCATTCCTTGCTGCTGTTCGTAACGGAGCATTGAGCGTGATGGTCAATTCCGGTGTTGACAACGGTATGCCTTTCCATGCCAACCGTGAGTTCCTTACCGAATGGTTGAAAGAAGACCTGAACTGGGACGGTATGATAGTAACCGACTGGGCCGATATCAACAATCTCTGTACCCGCGACCATATAGCCGCCACTAAGAAGGAAGCGATAAAGATAGCAATCAATGCCGGTATAGACATGTCTATGGTTCCATATGAGGTAAGTTTCTGTACTTATCTGAAAGAACTGGTAGAGGAGGGAGAAGTTCCAATGAGCCGTATAGACGATGCCGTATCTCGTGTCCTTCGTCTCAAATACCGTTTGGGCTTGTTTGAAAATCCATATTGGGATATCAATAAGTATGACAAATTCGGTTCGGCAGAATTTGCTGCAGTAGCCCTTCAGGCAGCCGAGGAATCTGAAGTCCTTTTGAAGAACGAGAATAATGTTCTTCCAATAAAGAAAGGAAAGAAGATACTTCTGACCGGTCCAAATGCAAATTCGATGCGTTGTCTCAATGGCGGATGGTCATACAGCTGGCAGGGACATCGTGCCGACGAGTGTGCACAGGCATATAATACTATATACGAAGCATTGTGCAACAAGTATGGCAAGGAGAATATCATTTATGAACCAGGTGTTACATATGCTCCTTATAAGAATGACAACTGGTGGGAGGAGAATGCTCCTGAGATAGGCAAGGCAGTATCGGCAGCTTCACGTGCCGATGTGATAGTGGCATGTATAGGCGAGAATTCCTATTGTGAGACTCCTGGAAATCTTACCGATCTTACCCTTTCAGAAAATCAGCGTAATCTGGTTAAGGCACTTGCAAAGACAGGCAAGCCTATTGTGTTGGTATTGAATCAGGGACGTCCGCGTATCATAAATGATATAGAACCGTTGGCCCAGGGAGTTATAAACGTGATGCTTCCAAGTAACTATGGTGGTGACGCTTTGGCAAATCTGATGTCGGGTGATGCCAACTTCAGCGCCAAAATGCCGTTTACATATCCTAAATATATCAATGCATTGGCAACATACGATTACAAGCCTTGTGAGAATATGGGTCAGATGGGCGGTAACTATAACTATGATTCTGTTATGGATGTTCAGTGGCCGTTCGGTTTCGGATTGAGCTATACTACCTATAGCTATGAAAATCTTCGTGCAGACAAGACTATGTTTACAGCCGGTGATGAAATAACAGTATCTGTAGATGTAACAAATACCGGAAGTGTTGCAGGTAAGGAACCGGTTCTTCTTTTCTCAAAGGATATGGTTGCCAGCAGTACTCCTGACAACATCCGTCTGCGTAACTTTGAGAAGGTGTCATTACAGCCGGGTGAAACAAAAACTGTAAGTATGAAGATAAAGGGTAGTGACCTAGCCTTTGTTGGTTATGACGGCAAGTGGCGTTTGGAAAAAGGTGACTTCAAGCTTAAATGTGGTGATAAATGGATTGATTTAAGCTGTTCTGAAACTAAGGTTTGGGAAACTCCTAATATATAATTGTCAATTATAAATAATAAAAGAGGGTATTTACCCTCTTTTATTTTATTTCTTTTTCAATTCTTCAGCTGGGACTATACGATAAAGCTTATCGCTAGGGCGGATTCTGTCAGGTACCTTGAACGATACATGAACACCTTTCTTTACTACATCCACCGGTTTGAGTGCCACACGTGCCTCTTCAAGGTCAACATACATTGCTCCGGTAGTAGGACCGGTGATGAGTAATTTGTCGCCAACCTTAATTTCTGTAGCTTCGATAAGGAATTCTGCCACACCAATATTTGAGAAGTATTTTATGCCACGTCCTGCATATACTTTTCTTTCCGTTGCCTCAGAACCATAATTACGGCTCCATTCTCCAAGACGCTGCCCCAGGTAGTATCCGTTCCAGAAACCACGGTTGAACACAGTCTTAAGACGTGTATCCCAATCAGCTTTTTTCTCTTCGGTGAATGTTCCTTCAAGATATGACTGGATTGCTTCTTTGTAGCATTCTACTACAGTACGTACATACTCAGGTCCGCGTGCGCGTCCTTCAATCTTGAACACACGTACCCCGGCTTCTATCATTTCGTCCATGAAGTGTATGGTCTTAAGGTCTTTGGGCGACATTATGTATTGATTATCAACCTCCAACTCAATATCACTTTCCTTGTCTTTTACTATGTACGAACGACGGCATACTTGCATGCATGCACCACGGTTGGCAGAAGCGTTCAGTTCGTTAAGGCTCAGGTAACACTTACCTGATACTGCCATACACAAGGCTCCGTGACAGAACATCTCTATTCTAACTTTTTCGCCCATCGGACCGGTTATGTTCTGTTCCTGAATAGCATCGTATATCTTACGAACTTGCTTCAGATTAAGTTCGCGTGCCAATACCACTACATCTGCAAAACGTGAGTAAAATTTCAGTGCTTCGGCATTGCTGATATTAAGCTGTGTAGAAAGATGTACTTCCTGGCCGACCTCATTACAATATGCCATAACAGATACATCTGCTGCTATGACTGCGCTAATGCCTGCTTCCTTTGCTGCATCAACAATTTTACGCATCAGTGCTATATCGTCGTCATAAATTATCGTATTTATGGTGAGGTAGCTTTTTACTCCGTGCTCATCGCAGAGGGCTGCAATCTCACGCAAATCGTCAATAGTGAACGTGCTTGCCGAACGGGCACGCATGTTAAGGCTTTCAATACCAAAATAGATAGAATCTGCTCCGGCATTAATGGCTGCTGCCAATGACTCGCGTGAGCCTACAGGTGCCATTATCTCGAAATCTTTAATTGAATAATTCATTTATTTATATTTCATTGAGTTACGGGTACAAATTTACGAAAAATATTCCATTACCTTTCTCTTTTTTTATACTCACGCAAATTGGACGTTATAGTAGAGCGCACAGTCTCCTCTGCAATTTCCATTAAAGGTTTCATTACGAAATCCCTCTTTGTCATAAGTGGATGGGGGATGGTCAGCTCATCTGTTTCCATCGTCAAATCATCGTAAAGGAGAATATCTATATCAATAGGGCGGTCGGAGTATATTTTGTTTACTGATTTCTGTGTCCTGCCCATCTCTATTTCTATCTCCTTGATAATATGAAGGATAGTTGCAGGGTCAAGCGATGTTTCCACACATAAGGCTGCATTCAGGAATGAATTCTCAGATTCGAATCCCCATGGTTCGGTTTCATAAAAAGAAGATAGGGAAGTCACCTTCCCTATCTTTTCTTCTATATTGGTTACTGCCGTTAGCAGATTGTTTCTTTTGTCACCAAGGTTTGTTCCAAGGCCTAAGAATACTTTTGCCATAATTATTTGTCAAGTATAAGCATGGCATCACCATAAGTTCCGAAGCGGTAGTCTTCTTTAAGTGCGATGTTGTATGCATCCATGATAAGTTCATATCCACCGTATGAGCAAACCAGCATAAGCATTGTTGACATAGGCATGTTGAAGTTGCTTACCATTGAGTTTGCCACACTGAAATCGTATGGAGGGAAGATGAACTTGTTTGTCCATCCTTCGTATTCCTTGAGATGTCCGTCTGTACTTACTGCAGTTTCAATAGCTCTCATTACTGTTGTACCTACAGCACAGATGTTATGGCCGTTGTCTTTGGCATTGTTGACGATGCGACATGCTTCTGCATTGACAAACATTTGTTCTGAGTCAACTTTATGTTTTGTAAGGTCTTCAACGTCTATTTCGCGGAAATTTCCAAGTCCTGCATGCATTGTGATGAATGCAAAGTCGATACCTTTGATTTCCATACGCTTCATAAGCTCGCGACTGAAGTGCAATCCTGAAGCAGGCACAGTAACCGCACCTTCGTTCTTTGCAAAAATGTTCTGGAAACGTTCCTCGTCAATAGCCTCTGCGCGGCGGTTGATGAATGGTGGCAATGGTGGTTCGCCAAGTGCATATAGGGCTTTCTTGAACTCATCATGCGGACCATCGTAAAGGAAACGTAGTGTACGTCCTCTTGAAGTAGTGTTGTCTATCACTTCGGCTACCATAGAGTCGTCTTCGCCGAAATACAGTTTGTTGCCGATACGTATCTTACGTGCCGGGTCAACAAGAACGTCCCAAAGACGAAGCTCCTCGTTGAGTTCTCTTAAAAGGAATACTTCTATCTTGGCACCTGTCTTTTCTTTGTTTCCGTACAAACGTGCAGGGAATACTTTAGTGTCGTTAAAGATAAACACATCCTTGTCGTCGAAATAATTCAGGATGTCCTTGAACATCTTGTGTTCTATTTCGCCTGTAGATTTGTGTACTACCATCAGGCGTGACTCGTCTCTGTAATCTGTAGGATACAGAGCAATTTTTTCGTCCGGCAATTTGAATTTGAATTGTGACAGTTTCATCTTTTTGGTCCTTTCTTTCCTTAATCGTTTGTAACTTTAATATCTTGCTTGTCGAGCCATTGCTCGAAATCTTCTATTTTCATACAGTCCTCAAGTTTCACATCTCCTACACGGGTACGTATCAATCCTGTGAGGTGTGCTCCGCTGTCCAGGGCTTGTCCGATATCTCTTGCCAAGGCTCTGATGTAAGTTCCTTTACTGCAGACTACTCTGATTTTTATTTCAGGCAGGTTACATTCCAAAAGCTCTATATCATCTATAACAAGTGTCTTGGCTTTTAGTTCAACTTCGTTACCTTTTCTTGCAAGGTCGTATGCTCTTTTACCGTCTACCTTACATGCTGAGAATACCGGTGGCACCTGTTCTATGGTTCCTATGAATTTTTTCAGTACTTCCTCCACCATTTCGCGTGTGATATGTTCGGTGGGATAAGTAGCGTCTATCTCCTTTTCAAGGTCGAACGACGGAGTGGTAGCTCCCAGTTGCAGAGTGGCGATGTATTCCTTGGTGTGATACTGAAATTCTTCTATTCTTTTTGTTGTCTTTCCGGTGCAGATAATCATCACTCCCGTAGCAAGAGGGTCAAGTGTTCCGGCATGTCCCACTTTTATTTTCTTCACCCCCATTTTGCGGCTTATGTGATATCTAAGCTTGTTTACTACAGCAAATGATGTCCACTTCAGCGGTTTGTCTATGTATAGAATTTCTCCTTCCTTAAAATCCAGCATACAGACCGTTTTAGTTGAGTAATGATACAGCTATAGTTATGGCACCGGCTATGGCACAATAAATACCGAAGTAAACCAGTTTTCCTTTCTTCACGATGTTTATCATCCATTTGCAGGCTATACATCCGGAGATGAAGGCCGCAAGGAAACCTGCTATAAGTGCGCCTATAGACATTTCAGCGTTGGCTGCCGATGCGTCTTTCACTATTTCCATTCCGCTCAATAATGCTTCACCCAGTATCGGAGGAATAACCATAAGGAATGAGAATTGTGCAAGTGTCTCTTTCTTGTTGCCTAATAACAATCCTGTGGCTATGGTAGAGCCTGAACGTGACAATCCCGGCATTACTGCACAAGCCTGTGCCAAACCGATAATGAACGCGTCTTTCATGCTGATTTTCTCTTTGGTGCGAGGCTTGGCATAATAAGAGAATACCAACAGAGATGCAGTGACCAACAGCATTATTCCTACAATCAGAAGTCCTGAACTGAATATGTCTTCTACATAGTCTTTGAAGAACACTCCTACAATACCCACAGGAATCATGGAAACTATGATGTTCAATACATATTTTGTCTCTTCGTTCATCTGGAATTTGAACAGACCACGGAAAATCCAGTCTATCTCTTTCCACAATATTACCAGAGTACTAAGTACGGTCGCCACATGCACCACAATGGTGAATGTCAAGTTTTCTTCACCTTCTATTCCAAAAAGTGCAGAGCCGATGGCAAGATGCCCACTACTGCTCACAGGCAGGTATTCTGTGAGTCCTTGAAGGATTCCCAGAATAATAGCTTCAATCCAAGTCATGTTTTGTTATTCTTAATTTTCGATATTTTCTGAAATTGATTTTGGTTTACGCAGTATGCCGTATATCATGAAAATAAATCCTACGAAGCATACAAAAGGTGCCACTTTGATGCGGCGTACACTGAAAATGTCAGGTTCGAATGCTGTTTCTGTCGAACCCGGTCCTGTCATCAGCAGAAAGCCGATAATAATAACTGCCATCCCTATTCCCAGGAGGATGAAGTTTGTCTTGTCGAATGCAAATTTGGTTCTGTCCATATTTTGATTATATTATTGTTATCAATACAGTTCGCTTATTTTCATACGCAGATATTTGTTTATTGATATATATGCGCAAAGTGTTGTTATTATTATACCGAAAATCATTACAGATACGGCTACAATCATTATACTCTCCGGTGATACTATAGCCAGTAACTCGGGCTCATATTTCACGGCAGTGTATGCCGATGCAGTAAGAATGGCGTTTGCCACAGCTCCAGAAAGTATTCCTATCCATAGATTTCTGGTGATGAACGGACGGCGTATGAACCCCCAGCTTGCACCTACCAGTTTCATGGTGTGTATAAGAAATCTCTTTGAGTAGATGGTCAGACGTATGGTATTGTTTATCAGTGAGAATGAGATAAGTGAAAGCAGAACAGCAAGTCCAAGCAGGAAAGCGCTTATTTTCTGAAGGTTTCTGTTTACGGAATCTAGCAAATTCTGAGGGTAACTGATTTCAAGAATATTTTTGTTTGCCATCAGTTCCTTTTCTATCCATTTTATGCTATCCGGATGAGTATATCCAGCATTCAGTTTTATTTCTATTGAAGCGTTGAATGGGTTATGTCCGAGAAACTCACTCGGGTCTGTGCCCATAGCCTCTATCTGTTCTTTCAAAGCCTGATCTTTGGATATATATATAGTTTGTTTTATATAGTTCTTTTTATTTAGGCTTTCCTGAAGCTTTATAATTGATGTCTCTTTAATCCCATCATCAAGTATAGCGCTGAAGGCAATGTTTTCTCTGATATATACAGAAAGATTATTTGCAGTAAGTACAAAGAATACTACAAGTCCCAGCAAAAACAATACCATTGTGGTACTTATTCCTGCTGTGATAAATTGCATGTCGAATATTGACTTATGTTTTCTCATAACTGTTTCTTCCTGAATATATAAATCATTGAACTGCTTTTGTCTTTATGGTTGAGCGATGCAATCCAAGCCTTTGTTCCTGTTAATAATCCGCGTACGAAAGTATGCGATTTCTTCATATACTTCTCGCTGAGCATTGACACGTAGAATGCGTCGAACGGCATAGGATGTCTTTCAGTCATCACAAATCCGTGTTTAGACGCGAGCTTCTTGATAGTTGTCGGTGTGAAGTGCCACAAATGTCGCGGAACATCGTATGCTGCCCACATTTCCTTATATTTCACTGCATCATAAGAAGCGGAATTCGGTACGGCGATTATCAATGTACCACTGTCTTTGAGTATTTTGTACAGTGTATTCCATGTACGGTCTAGCTGTTCCAGATGTTCCATTACATGCCAAAGTGTGATAACATCGAACGATTTTTCTTTTATCGTAAATAATGTGTCAGGTGTATTTACATTCAGACCGAAATGTTCTTTTGAGAATTCTCTTGCCTGAGAGCTTTTTTCGATGGCAGATACTTGCCAGCCTTCTCTTTTCATTTTGTCGGCAAAATATCCGGTACCTGTACCTATGTCAAGAAGTCTTCCGCATGTGAGGTTACTGCTTTTGCTTACAAGTTTTGCTTTTTCTGAAAGCATATACTTCCTTACCTTATGATATACAGAGTTCATAAGGCCTTTGTGGGTGTCGCTGTGTGAAATGTAATCAGGTGATTCGTAATATCGGCTTATCTCTGATTCTACAGGCGCATTTTGAGTAAACATAAAGTTACAACTCAAGCAACGGTACAAATCGAATGATTCGCCCGTGGCATAATGGTCTGTACATGTCATAACCTTTTCAAACTGGCTTTGTCCGCATATCGGACACTTATCTATATATAGTTTACTCACTTTTATCCCTAATTTGCTGCAAAATAACAAAATAAATAGGTATTTATGGCATTTGTTTAAAAGTTTTTAAGAGTAATGCCGCATATTCATTGTTTTTTCTTATCTTCGTATAAAAATTTAATCTGTGATTATGAATAATAGAAAACTTACACGTTCTAACGACCGTATGATAGCAGGAGTATGCGGCGGTCTTGCGGAATATTTCGGACTGGATACTACTTTGGTAAGAGTTGGCTATGCATTGTTGACAGTATTTACTGCATTTTCCGGAGTAATTGTATATCTCATATTAATGATTGTGATGCCTGAGAGAAAATGGTAAATATTGATCTTATCTGAATTTATCCACAATTTCCATAATAGCCTTTCCGTATTTCTCCACAGTTTTTTTGCCGATACATTTGACGCGGAGAAGTTCGCGCTCATTCTTTGGCATTAGGTTAGACAGGCCGATAATGGCTTTCTGCTGGAGCACTGTATATGCCGGCAGTCCTTGGTCGGCAGCCTCTTTTCTGCGCCATTCCACCAGTGCACGATACAGTTCCATATTACCGATATCGCTACTTTCAAACGGAATATTCTTTTCTGTTTTTTCACGTTTTTTGCTTGCTGTAGCTTTTGTCTCTTCCATGCTCAGTATCGCACGTTTGCGAAGGAAATCCTGCACGTGGAAACCTTTGTCGTGAACATGCTCCATAAGGGCAGACTTTATTCCTACTGCATTCGTCAGTTCTTCGAATGCAGTTTCAATTCTTTTCCGTATTTCCTTGTTGTCGGATGTAATATCCGTACTGTCCAGCAGGTCCTGAAGTGGTCTGAGCATATCTGCAAAATACTGTGACGCGCTGAATATGCGATCTTGCAGTGCTTTGTCCGTATCGCAGTTGTCGGTCTGTGCAGTCATGCGCGTGTATTGGTTCTCGAATTTCGAACTTACTTCCGTTATTGAATGTTTGAAACGTTCAGCTTCATTCTTATACATTTCCAACTGTTTGGGGTATGTCCTATATAAATGTTCATCCACCAGTCTGATATAATGATTGAGTGAAATCTCCATCTGCCGGAATCCGAAAAGCTGTTTCAGCAGTTCGGTAAAATATTCTCTTTGCATGGCAGAGCATTGCTCCATGGTAGGAGTGGTTTTACGTTGCTCGTCGGTAAACGAGTCTATCACTCTGTCGCTTATCATAGCTCCGGCAGAGATTGGCGAGCTTAATACTAAGCCCTCAAGAGTACGGCATCGGCTAAGTGCGACATATGCCTGACCATGCGCAAAGGATGATGACACATCTATAATGGCCTTGTCGAATGTAAGCCCCTGGCTCTTGTGGACTGTAATCGCCCATGCCAGTTTCAGTGGGTACTGCTTGAATGTACCTTCCACCTCTTCCACTATCTCTTTTGTCTCTTCGTCAAGTGTGTATCTGGCATTTGCCCATTCGGCTTCTTCCAGAATCACCCTGGTGCCGGTTTCGTTCACCATCACTTCTATTCCTTCGTGCGAGACGTTGGTGATACGTCCTATAGTTCCGTTGGCATAACGGTGCATACCCGATATGTCGTTTTTCACGAACATCACCTGTGCACCTTTCTTCAGCTCTAGTTCAAGGTCGGTTGGGTATGAATAGTCCGGAAAGTTTCCCTCTATGGTAGCCTTGAATTTATAGCTTTTTGTCGGTAGTTCGTCCAGTTTTCTTTGGTTTATCTGTTGTGCCTGTACGTTATGAGTAGTGAGGCGGATATATCCGTCGTCATTATTAGGGTTGAAGCCGGGTATATATCTGCTGTTCAGCTCTTTTATGTCATTACTCGTGCAGCGGTTTTCCCTTATGGCATTCAGCAGCGAGAGGAAGTGAATGTCGCTCTGGCGATAGACTTTTTTTAGTTCTATAGTACAGAAAGAAGTTTCTTTGAGCGCATGGCTTGAGAAGAAATATGGCGAGTCGTAGTATTCCGAAAGCATCTGCCATTCGTCGTTCTTGGCTACTGGTGGAAGCTGCTGTATGTCGCCAATGAGCAGAAGTTGCACTCCGCCGAACGGTTTGCTGTTTCGCCTGAACCGGCGAAGCACATCGTCTATGGCATCCAGAAGGTCTGCACGAACCATACTTATCTCGTCTATCACAAGCAGGTCAATACTTCGCATGATGTTCAGCTTCTCCTTTCCGAAGCGGAAGCGGTATTTGGCATCGCCCCCAAAAGCAGTTCCCGGAATGTAGGGTGCAAAAGGAAGCTGGAAGAACGAGTGTATTGTCATTCCTCCTGCATTGATTGCGGCTATACCGGTAGGTGCAAGGATAATCATTCTCTTGGGAGATTCTTTTACCAGTGTTCTCAGGAATGTAGTTTTACCTGTACCGGCTTTCCCGGTCAGGAATATATTAGTCCCTGTCTGTGCTATCAGTGTATTGGCTAGTTCAAGTTCCGGATTTGTATTCATGTGAGATTCGCTTTAATTCAAGACTGTATGGCAAATATAATTCATTTATTTCTTTCATCGACCTGAAAAAATCATTTTGTGCTGTAGAAATTATATTTTATTC
>NZ_JADYTF010000103.1 GCF_021530995.1 Bacteroides caecigallinarum | reverse complement strand
CATTTACAAACAGTTTCAAATCACTAGGATTACCACCAAACTCTTCAAAATACTTGCGTGCCAATGCTACAGCATCACGTGCATAATCGTCACCAAGATAATCTTGCCAGTAGAAACAATTATCTCTAGAATCTGCATTTTCAGTTTCGTAATGTTTTAATTCATATGGATTGCCATCTGACATAGGTTCGTTTACGACTTCCCATACTTTAACATTGCCAGCACAAATTTCCATCATGTTTTTAATCCATGTATCAAGAGCAGCATATACGATGTCATGCTTTTCTTCTGGAGTTAATTCTTCTGTCTTTATTTCTTTCTTTTTAAAAGAAATATTATCAAAATAATATGTTGTAGCAGTCAAACCAAGATTTAAAGCTACAGCTCCAAGACCTTCCCATCCTTCTGCACCTGATCCTACAGTAATTTCTTTACTGAATGTTTTCCAGCCAGTAGTTGTATTTATATCTCCAAACATATTCCAATGCAAATAAGCACCTGGTGCAGACTGCGCCTGTGTTGTTATTTTAGCATCAACCAGTGATTTTACATCTACAGAGAATACATATACATCACCCGGCTTAGCTGTATATGGCATAGAAAAAACAAACTGGGATCCATAATCATTTGCCTGAACCGTAGGATTTGTCACTGCAAGAACTTTTCCATGATCACCGCCTTCGTCAACAAAGCTATATGTTGTTCCACCACTTTGTACTAAATAACAAGCGCTAAGTTCACCATTTTCAAAATCACCGTTTTCAAGAAGTTCTGTATACACAATTTCACCGCCTCCATCATTACCTCCATCTTCAGAAGTTAATTCATAAACAAGATGATTATTGTTATAACTACTCCATCCATCTATATTACCTGTTTCAAAATCTGGATTAGCAATATAATTTGTATCATCACCTGAAAGAGTTAAAGATATATCATCTACCAACAAATAATCTTCTGGATTTGCATTAAACTGGAAGAAGAATCGTGTATAAACGTTTGCACTCGCTTCAGCTATTGTAATATCTATTGAGAAATCAGTCCATTCAGTAGTAGAAGTCAAAGCTCCCCATACAGCAGTCTGATCACCTGTCCATGATGATGGTTGAAACACCAAATTACCACCACTAATATCTACAGACGATTTCAATTTACATTTTAATGTATATGTTCCCGCAGGCAATGGATTAGAGAATGTATAATAACCCTGAGTCTGTTGCCCTTCACTTCCTGTCAATTTCAGACAGTATTTATTAGAATCACCAGCTCTTGAAGACAAAGAATTAACAGACAAAGACTTTTTTCCACTAATCAAACCATTCAAATAATTAACATTTTGTTGTGAATGCCAGCACAAAGTATGTCCATATATTGACAATCCTGCCTCTTGTGCTGTTTCAATAAATGATAATACAGTACTAAAATCCATATTACCATTATCATCCACTACAGAACTGTATTTCATGGCATTACCAGGCGTAACATCCTCAAAATTTGTTACTGCGACACCATAAGTAGTTCCTTTAGCTATAAAATCGGATTCGTCTACAGCACATCCTAATTTAAAATCACGATTTTCGCTTCTATTCACATAGTTTTTCAATACATCGTATTCCTGAAGATTCTTGTTTTGTAATAATTCATCAGGTACTTGCAGCTCACCAGGGAATGGTAATAATCCCTGGTCAGCACAAGAAGATACTGCAAAACATAAACTTGCACCAATAAATAATTTATTATATATTTTCATAATACTTGATTTTACTGTTCTTTATAATTTGCTGTAAATGTTTCGTAAGATACTCCTCTATCACGAATAACCAACGTATCAAGGGTATGACAAGATGCTCCTGTAGATTCATTCTTTATCGTATAATCCAAATAGATAACATCACGGTCTTTATTACCCCAACTGTTTTTGTCACCATCCTTAACAAATTTACCGCTACCGTTGCTAATAGAATATCCACTAGTTTCGGTTGTTACTGTACACTCCTTGTTTTCATTGAATGACAATACCAATTCATAATCGCCCAAGCCATTCAAACTGACAGGCATAGTAGCTGTTGTAAGGTTTTTTGTGGCAACACTACATACTTCGTCATATTCCACATATTCTTTGTGTCTAACATTCTCTGTAGTAGTAGAACCTGTTGTAATTACATCCTTACCTCTACGAAGATAATTACCTTCCCATTCATTGATATATTTCACACAATAAAGTACATAATTCATAGGAGCTACTTCCCAAGCTGAAGTATTTGTCAATGAAGGATTATCACTGGATGCTTTTCCACACAAAATAGAATCTGCATTAACAACATCTGTCATCTTCAAAGGAATAACATAAGTATTGTTTAAAGCTTCAGGATCTTCAAAAAATTTATCTGTAAACTGTACATCTACAGCTCCCATCATTTCTTTATTCAATACAATCTTATCTGAAGATAATTCATAATAATCAGCAGGCATAGCCTTAACTGGTTTTGTGTATTCAGCATCAAAAAACAAGTTATCGCAAAGACTATTATCTATTTCAACACCTATTTCTACTTTCTTTGAATTATTATAAACACCGCTAATTGTTGCATAAATCTGACATTTATGTTCATTATCCAATGATGTGTCATAAGTGTCTTCTCCCATAACCAATGTACGAACCGGAGTCTGACGTGCAAAATATACAGCAGAATAATAATAATCGTCATATTCAACATCCTGATTTTGACATGAAGAAAGAACAGACAAACAAGCTCCGGCTACCAATATAAAATAGTTTCTTAACGTTTTCATAACCTTTTTATTTCAAAAATTTTATCATGCAATCACATATTACCAACCTTTGTTCTGTTTAAGTTGATCATACTTCAAAGTCTCATTATATGGAATTGGTCCATAATACATGTAATCTTTATAACTTCTGTTTTCAACATCGATATAATTATACTGTAATACACCTCCCGTACCTTGAGATATTGCTACACCTTTGGCTTGTTCAGTAAGCAAAGACAAATCAACTTTCCATCTGCGTAAATCATAGAAACGATGGTTTTCAAAACAAAGTTCTATACGACGTTCATTGCGTATCAATTCACGCATCTTGTCTTTATCTGCCGCACATTCATCCAAATAGCCTGTATCTGTAATACCTGCTCTTTCGCGTATAGCTTTTATTATATCGTATGCACTATATGCATTATTGCCTTTTTCTTTTGGTCCCCAAGCTTCATTTGCAGCCTCAGCATAGTCCAGATACAATTCTGTATATCTTATATATGCACTGTAAACTTTCTGTTTTGTATTATAAGAAGGATTTGGGTTACAATCAGATCTAAGCATTTTTTTCATATAATATCCTGTACGTGTAGAATGGCCAGATTCCTTATTCAAAGCATCATTGTTAGATCCATAAGTAGCTGTTATAATTTCAGTATCCTTATATGTATCACCATTGCATATAATATATTCTTTCAAACGAGGGTCACGATTACTATAAGGATCATTCTCATCATAACCTGAACCATCGGCATTGATAGGGTAACCATTTGCCATAGGGAAAGCATCTACAAGATTCTGAGTCGGATTAACACGTCCTGTACCATAAAGTGAAGGTGGATAATTTTCTAATTCTTTCGTAAGATTTTCAACTATATCACTTCTCCACAATATTTCATCAGGATTAGAACCTGCAGCCAGACTTCCTATTTCTGTTCCATTAGCATACCATTTGTAACCATCAGCATCAATACCACTCACGCCGTTTTTTCTGTCCAAAACAACTGCAGCATAATTTGCTGCTGTTTCCATCGTTACACCTGAACCTTCAGCAAAAGCCGGACTTGCAGCCAATAAAGCCGCCTGAGCACGTATCGCTTCAACTATTCTACCAGATAAACGTCCTCCCATATGGGCTCCATTTACTCTATCATACACAGAAGCATCTACTCCCATATCCTTATAAGCCTGAGGTACATCAGCTTCAGAATGTGCCTTATAATCTGTAGGCAGAAGTTTGAGGGCATTTTCACAATCCTCAAATATAAAGTTTATACAATCTTCAAACTTATCACGAGGCACATTGAAATTTGTATTATTATCTTCTGAATTTCTTTTGATTGGCACACCGTACAATACGCCATCATCAGCCCATCCTGCATGAGCACGCAGCAAATGATACATATTAAGAGCTCTCAATCCATAAGCTTCACCCTTAAACCTATCCTTGAACAGTTGGCAAACAATTTCATCTGTAGACCAAACAACATCGTCACATCTTTCAAGAAACAGATTAATATATTGTATAGCATGATAACGATTCTGCCATTGAGATGCTGGGTCGTTACTTGAAGTCCATGATCCTGTAGCCATAGCCAACCATGTACTTGTGTTATCGTTTGTAACAGCATTGTCTGTGGCAACTTCATTAGTGACAGGAGTATTATATGGCGACGTATAAGGTAATAATATATATGCATTCGCCAGAACTCCCTGCGCAAATGAAGGCTCATTATACATGGCATCTATCTCACGGTTATTCTCCAATGCAGGATCGAAAAGGTCATCACAAGATGCTAACAGAGGTAGAAATGCCAAAATTTTAAATATATTTTTCATGACTTTAATCATTTGATATTCATTTTTAGAAAGTTAACTTAACACCTAAATTGTAGAAACGTGTTTGTGGGGCTGTTCCTACATTCATTTCAAGATATTCACGCTCTTTTGATATTGTAAATAGGTTTGAACCGCTTATATAGACTGATGCGTCACTTATGAATGTTTTGTTTAATAAATTCTTAGGAAGATCATAAGTTAGCTGTAATTTAGCAATATCAATGCGGTCTGTCTTGTACATCCAGAAAGTAGAGTTCTGGCTGAAGTTATTATATCCAGCGAGTGTTGTCAGACGAGGATAAGTTGCAGTTTCTGCTGTTTCAGGAGTCCAACGGTTACGTACAACTTCTGAATACTTACCATCACCATAAACCCACCAATATGAGTTGCTCTTCATTCCGATAGCACCAAATCCTCCTGTAGCAAGAGCAAAGAATGTGAAACCTTTCCATTTTGCGGTAAAATTAAGTCCTAATGTAAGAGGAGAGCCATACCATCCACCTTTCCCAAGATAAATCTGATCTTTACTATCAATAACACCATCATTATTCTGATCCTTATATTTAAGGTCACCGGCTTTCAACGTACCACCAAAACTCTGGTTAGCCGCAGCAGCTTCTTCATCGGTAGCAAAGAATCCTTCACATTCAAGTCCCCATACTCCATCTATAGGCTTGCCTGCATGATATTGATAAGCATCAGCATGAGTTTCATCTACACGTGTAGCTTCAGTATCATAATATGTACCGTTTAATCCTAATGAAAACTCTGCTTCACCAACTTTTTTATTGAAATTAACAGAAAAATCAATACCTGTACGTCTGTTATTATTATAATTAATGTACGGAACAAACGAAGACTCTGGATAATAGCAAGTAAAATATGTTGGATATAAAGTGGATGATTGAACCAACAACCCCTCAGTAGAGTTTATAAAGAAGTTTACATCTGCTGTAATAAGCTTATTCCAAAGTGAAGTTCTAAGGTTTAAAGCCACTTCTTTACGCTTTATAAAAGTCAAATCTTCATTTGCTCCTCTCATTGAATTGGCTGAAAGTTCTGAGGCACCATCGTACCATCCCCAAGGCTCACCAGTTGCACGATCAAGAGCTTGCATATACATATAATAATTTGCTATATCAATATCCTGATTTAATATACTACCAGACAAACCTATCTGTAAATCATCAACTATAGATGAATTTTTCAGAAAATCTTCATTAGCAATATTCCATGCCAATGTCAATGAAGGAGAGAATGCATTTCTATGTCCTTCCGCCAATTTTGCAGAGTGAACTGCTGCACCACTAAAATCAGCAAAATATTTATTTGCATAGTTATAACCTAACTGCAAACCTAAATTAGCATTGCTTGTCTTATGATAAACTCCAGAGTTTGTCTGCTGAAAACCGTTTGCAATCAACATAGCAGATACATTGTGAAACTTGTTAAATGTACGATTGTAATCAAAATGTGCAGACAATGCTATTGTCTGGTTGTCAGTACTTCCACTTATATTCTGAACTCCATCTTTCGTATCGTTTCCGTATTTGTTCAATGTAGTTATTATATCATATGAATTATAATTAGACCATGTAGGAGCATATACAGCATAGTCATTATTATAAGATGTATTATATGAAGTATTATAATCAACTGCAAACTGGAAGTGGAAAGATAAACCTTTGGTAATACTAGCTAAATCAAAATCAATGCCTGTATCAAACTGGAATTGACGGCTTGTATATTTATTGTAACCTCCAGCATAATAATCAGCAAAAATATTACGTTGGTCAACTTGAGTACCTCCGAGGAAACAACCATTGAAAATATTGTTATTAGCAGCCATATAATCGTTGCCAGTTGCGTAATTAGGATCTATATAGCTTACAGGAATCAATGGAGAAAACCTATTTGGACGCATTTTTGCAGCTTCTTCCCAATAATCAGCTTCATCTTCATCTGTAGTTACTCCTGTACGTGCGTCATAGAACGTTGCATTGGCATTAGCATATGCTGATATAAAGTCGTTTATAGTTAAATCTACATTACCACGAATATTCAAACGACTTGTATAATTATCTTCTACTTGGCCAAACTTGAATAAATCACCTTGACGGTAATAACCTATATTGGCATAGTATCTGGCTCTTTGGTTACCTCCAGAGAATTCGGCTGTAACATCACTTCTATTGTAAGCCTTCTTAAGATAATCTCCAGAATAATAATCCAAATTAGGATAACGGTATGGATTTATTCCCATTGCTGAGTTATATATTTCAGAATCTGAGTAAAGAGGAGCCAAACCATCGTTTGCAAGAGCTTCATTATAAAGAGTCATATATTCAGCAGATCCTAAATATTTTGGATAACTTTTCGGTACATAGAAACCTGTATTGGCACGTACATCAATCTGAAGTTTATCAGAAATCTGACCACGTTTAGTTGTAATATATATCACACCCTTAGCTGCACGGCTACCATAGAGAACAACTGCAGATGCTCCTTTAAGGAAAGTTATCTGATCAATTTCAGAAGGTAATACATTATCCATACTACGTGGTATCCCATCAACAAGAACCAAGTAACCAGCATTGTCACCGTCCATACCCCATAATGAGTTTCCATTCCATCCACCTACATATCCTTGAAGATTATCAAGTGTGTATGTATTGTAGTTTTTCTTTTGTAACTCTTTAAAGTCAATTACTGAAACTCCACCTAACAATTCATCTTGAGATATTTTTCTAAAAGCTACCTGGACTAATGAATCGGCAGATTCAGTTTTTGGTGCCTCATTTCTGATAGTTTCTTGAGCAACCAATGGACATGCCATTGATGCAAGTAATACTGTAGAAGAAATGAACTTTATATATATATGTTTCATTTTGTAATACTTTTAAATTTTATTCCTATATAAATAACTATGATATAATATCATTACCAACCTGGATTTTGATTAAATTCTATAGTTATATATGTATCTTCAAGTTTCATTGGGAACCAGTAGTGCTTAGTATCAAAGTTTCTGGTAAGTATTTCTTCTTCTTTCCAACCCTGAACTTCAGCATCCTTAGGATCATTAGTAGTATACCATTCATCATCATATACTCTGGTGAACTCCTGCGATGTTTTTACATTATATGGATATTCAGTGAGTAATAACCAACGTTGCAAATCACAGAAACGGAAGCCTTCGAAAGCAAGTTCCACTGCGCGTTCACGACGAACCTCATCCATGAACTTGTTTTTATCATTTACATATGTAGGATCAATTAATGCTTCTTCAAAAGTTTCAGAAACAAAATTGTAATTCTGACCTCCAACGTGACCAACTCCAGCTCTGTCACGAAGTCTGTTGATAGCATCAACAGCTTTCAATGATGAATAAGTAGTAGAGGAATATTGTGAACCACCTACAGCTGCGCAAGCCTCTGCATACATTAAATAAACATCTGCAAGTCGCATATATGGAAGATACATTTGTAAGTTACTGTTCCAATTATATGTTCCATCATATTTATTACATGTGTGTGGACATAGTTTTTGTGTAAAGTATCCAGTACGGCTACCATTAAGGGCACTTCTAACATTTCCACCAGTATATAGTTGACTGTATCTAAATGCCTCGTCACCTTCTCCTGTTATAGTTCCATTGATATATTTGAAGCCATCAAAAATTATATCATGATAAAAACGGGCATCTCTGTCCTTGAATGGCTGTGTCTTGCTAAATGAACTTTGAGAATCTGTTAGTGGTAATCCGTTTGCCATACCATAAAAGTTTACATAATTTGCTGTCGGCTGATGAATTATATTATCATGTTCTACTATACCGTTTACCTTAGGTCCCCATGTTTTTGAAGCATTCCAGTTACTTGAGTTGGTATCAACTGATGGTCCACGGAAAATAGCTTCAATAGAACCTGGCATCAACCAATTCTGACCTGTAGTATAAAAAATTTCAGTAAAGCAAGATGTAGCATCACTAGATTTTGTATGATTATAAATATCATCATATTTGAACTGTGCCAATCCGTACTGGGTTTCACCATCTTCTACTAATTTTAGAAGTTCTCCTAGAGCATCAGCTGCTTTCTTACAATATTCTTCATCATAATCATAAGTCATAGCACCACCTACTTGAGCTCCATTCTTCATTAATGGACTTCCAGCCCATAAATAGCATTTACCTAAATAGCCCAACGCCATGATTTTATTGATACGTAGCTGGTTCTTACCTAAAGTTTCTTTACCAACATTTGTATCATCCCAGTCGATAGGCAACAAGTCTGCAGCCATACGGAAATCTTCTGCTGCTCTATCAGCACATTCCTGGAAAGAAAGTCTTGATAAATCTTCTGTTCCATCCAAAGTTTTGTCAACATATGGAAGACCACCAAGGTATTGCATTAACTCAAAATGCCACCATGCTCTGAAAAAATAAAGTTGTCCTTGAATAAGCTGTCTTTCTTCTGTTGTGGCGTCAACCATTTTAGAGAAGTTTTCAAGTCCAAGATTACATTTACGAATACAATACCAAGCATGAGGCCATATTCTATGTTTGAATTTATCCTGTGAAGAAGGATCACATTCATCACCATCAAGATAAGTTCCGTCCTGACCTGTTTTTTCAGCCTGCCAAGCCCAGAAGTTACCTAAGTCTACCTGGTGACACATATGCCAATCCGCTTCTGTATTCATAATCTCATCATCACCCCAGTTAAATGATGTAGTCCAATAACATTCCTCCTTACTAGGGATGCAATTATAGATTTCTTCTACATAACCCTGAAAATTATAGAAATTCTTGAAAGCGTCATCCATATCCACTGTTGAGTCCGGATCTTTGTCCAAATAGTCTGTACATGATGAGAACATACATGACATTGCCATCAGACAAACACTAAGTATGTTTATATATTTTTTCTTCATATTCATTATAATGTAAATTTAAGACCTAAGTTAAAACGCTTCATAGTAGGATAAGATCCCTGATTACCTGCACCTGCAAAATTTGATTCACGGTCATCAGGCATACGTGTCCAAAGCCAGAGGTTATTTCCATTCAAAAATACTCTCAAATTACGGATACCAAGTTTCTTAACCCAGCCACCATCAAAGGTATATGCAATTTCAGCATTCTTCAAACGGATATAAGAACCATCATACAAATACTGAGTTCCTGTATTATAACTAGGAGTAGTAGAGAAACGTGGCATTGTAATATCTGCATTCTGATTTTCTTTTGACCACCATGTTCCCTGCTCATAAACTATATTTGTTTTATTACCAAAACTTGTCAAAGTTACATCACGTGTCACATTATTTACTCCATAGAACTGTACAAATGCACTAAAACCTTTCCATTCGAAACCTATAGTAGCATTATAAGTATTCTGTGGTGTAGCAGAATATCCATATGGTGCACTATCTTCATCATCAATAATACCATCAGCATTGAAGTCGACAATATAATAATCACCTGGCAACATCTGCCCCTCATTAGTGCTATGAGCTGGCGCACCATAAATCTGGTCGTAATTATTCAAATAACCATTATCAATATGAGAATGAGTCTGCCTTATACTGAAACCTTCATCCTTCAGATATGCAGGCATCAATTCCGGATCATCACGTTCGATAACTTCATTCTTGGCATGTGTCATACTGAAATTACCCCAAAGACGCATTTGGTTTTCGAATACCTTATTAACTCTCAACTCCAATTCATAACCTTTTGTATGAACTTCACCGAGATTGGCAGTAGGTGCACTTATACCAAGAGTAGGAAGTACAGCACGTTCACTACCATTAATAAGAATATCTGTACGTCTGTCACGGAACACTTCTACAGTACCGGCAAACAATCCACCTAAGAATGAGTAATCAATACCAAGATTGAACTTCTTTACTGTTTCCCAATGGATATCTGGATTACCCATTGCAGTTTCACGGTACCACTGATATGTACTAGGATTATGATTAAGGTCCATATCGGTATTACCACCTAAAGCCCACTGACTCATGTATAACCAACGATCAGCAACATTATCATCTCCAATCTCACCATATGAAGCACGAATCTTCAACATATCAAGCCATTTCTTAGAAAAACTCATGAATTTTTCTTCTGATAACATCCAACCCAATGCACCAGAATTAAAGAATGCGAAACGATATTCAGGAGCAAATTTTTCTGAACCGTTATAAGCACCGTTGTATTCTACAAAATATTTATTAGCATAATTATATGTAGTACGGAATGCCCAGTCTTCACGGTAACTTGGTATCACACTACCCAAAGCTGTTTCCTGACGGCTAAACAAACCCATAGCTGTTACGCTATGCTTTCCAAAATCACGAGCCCAATTTAACTGAATCTGATAATTTAGATTACGCTGCGTTGCAGTGTTATCAACAGTACCAGCTGCTGTCTGCCATAATATAGATTGCTGGAAATCAAATTTGTTGTTATCATCATAACCTTTTTTATAATAAACGGTACCATCTGCAGGATCAATCCACTTATACTGTGCATCATGATTCTCATCATTAATACCACGCTCAGCTTCAACAAAAACATTATCCCATGAAATCATTCCTCTAAGACTTAATCCTTTTGTTATAAAGCTCAAGTCCTGTTCCAATGTAAAGTCTGTATTAATACGTGTCGTGGTAGTTTTTTCAGTACCTGCTAATGACAATATTGCTGCTGAGTTCGAGATATTAGATACATTGGGATAATATCCCCATGTTCCATCGGAATATACTGGCAAAAATACATCAGGAGCAATACCGTAAGCTCCAGCCCAAATCTGTGCTGTTGACCAGTCTGATGAGTCACCCATACCCCATGGAGTCTCTCTGACACCATTGGAACCTGAAAGATTAACTTTAAATAAAGTAGTTTTGGTCAATTGGAAATCAAGATTACTTCTCACATTAATTCTATTGTAGCCATAACCACCTCTATAACCTCTTCCATTTTCATAATTTTTGAAAAGGTCTCCTTCGTTAACGAAATCTGCAGAAACAAAATATTTTACAGATTTTGTACCACCACTAACATTGAGATTGGCATTATATGACATTGCATAATCCTCAAACAGTGCATCTTGCCAATCAACATTAGGATAACGTTCTGCTTCAGCCAAACTAGCAGGATATCTATATTTATTTATAATAGCTTGAGGAGTAATATAGTCCCATGAATTAGGATCAAGAGCCAATTCATGTTCTACAACAAAATTACGAGCTGTCAAAGCATCGTATGAGTCAAGTTTACTTGGCAATTTTGAAGGGACTTTCATTGTCGCTTGTGCAGAGACGTCTATTTGAGCTTTTCCTTCTTGACCACGTTTAGTAGTAATAAGAATTACACCGTTCGCACCTTTGACACCATATACTGCTGTTGCAGATGCGTCCTTTAATACTGAAATAGATTGTACAGAACTGATGTCAACAGAGCTCATTGGACGTTCGATACCATCGACAAGAATTAAAGGTGAACTATTATTCCACGAACTCGCTCCACGAATTACAATTTCTGGTTCTTCCTCACCTGGCATACCAGAACTCTGTGTTGTTATAACGCCAGGAAGATTACCAGTTAATGCAGCACCAATGTCTGTAACACCACCGGCTCTCTCTAAAACTTCACCTTTAGTCTGAGTAATAGCACCTACAACTGAAGCCTTTTTCTGTTGTCCATAACCTACTACAACAACTTCTTCAAGCATTTCAGAATCCTCACGTAATACAACAACAATCATACTACGTCCGTCAACCTTTACATCCTGAGGAGTCATACCTAAATAAGAAACAGTCAACACAGCATTTTTGTCAGGCACCTCTAAAGTAAAGTTACCGTCGAAATCTGCTACAGTTCCTGTAGTACTTTGACTTTTCAATACAATAGCCGCACCAATCAACGGCTCATCATTTGCATCAAGCACTTTCCCATTTACTACAAATCCCTGAGCCATCAAAGATGCACCACTAGAGATAATGAATAAAAGAAAAACTGCGATTTGTGCGAGATAGTGTTTCTTCCTATCATAAGAAAACATCTCAATAAACTTTTGTCTTATGTTTTTCATTATACAAATAATTTAAAAATAAAAAATAAATAGTCACTCGGAATCTATTAATTTATTATCCGCTTTCATTTGTTTTACCCATACGCATTTTCATTTAAGATTACACATTTACAT
>NZ_JADYTF010000102.1 GCF_021530995.1 Bacteroides caecigallinarum | reverse complement strand
CGAGTTGCTCCTCAGCAGAGCTCGCCTCCTCTTTGATCCACGAGGCAAAGTTAACACTTTCCTCCTTGAATCTACTACTTTTAAAGACCAAAACGTTGCACTTCGTTTTGGAATCTACAAAAAAATCCGGTATCAGCAGTGATACCGGATTTTCTGGAATTTATTTATGCTGAAGTTAAAGAAGTTACCAAAGAAGAAGTTAAAGGAATTAGGGACTTAGCTTAACTTCTATAACTTCTATTATAACTTCTATAACTTCAAAAATCAATTAAATTCCAAACAAAGCAGCAAGACCTTTATCAACACCAGAAAATCCCATGAATGCCATAGCCAATAAACCTGCTGTTACAAGGGCGATAGACATTCCCTGCATACCCTTTGGTATGTTTACCATACTAAGCTGTTCGCGGATACCGGCAAACACGATAAGTGCAAGAGCAAATCCCAATGCTGTTGAGAATGCGTAAATGACACCTGTCAAGAGATCGAAGTCGTTCTGGATTACGAGGATTGTAACACCAAGGATACAGCAGTTGGTTGTGATAAGCGGAAGGAATACTCCCAATGCCTGATAGAGCGATGGAGAAACCTTCTTGAGGATAATCTCAACCATCTGTACCAATGCTGCGATGACAAGGATGAACGCTATGGTCTGAAGATATCCCAGTCCGAAAGCATCGAGGACAAACTTCTGGATAACGTAAGTAACGATAGTCGCAAGAACCAACACGAATGCTACTGCCGCACCCATACCCATAGCTGTTTCAACTTTCTTTGATACTCCCAGGAAAGGGCAGATACCAAGGAACTGTGACAACACGATGTTGTTCACAAATATAGCTGTAATAAATATCAATATATATTCCATATAAAAACTCTTTTAAGGGTTATGCTTTCTTCAAGCGGTTTACAATAGCAATCAGATAGCCCAGTACGATGAAGGCACCCGGTGCAAGAACGAATATCAGCATACCGTATTCTTCCGGCATGATTGCGATATTGAAAATCTTGCCTGTTCCGAGGAATTCACGTACACCGCCGAGCAATGTCAGGGCGATAGTGAAACCAAGTCCCATACCAAGTCCGTCGAACAGTGAAGCTATAGGATTGTTCTTTGCGGCAAAAGCCTCAGCGCGTCCAAGAAGGATACAGTTCACCACGATAAGCGGAATGAACAGACCCAAAGTAGCGTAGAGGGCAGGAACATATGCCTGCATTACCATCTGCAGAACTGTCACGAATGATGCTATGACCACGATGAAGATAGGAATACGAACCATGTCAGGCACAAGTTTCTTTATAGAAGAGATTACAATGTTTGAACAGATAAGCACGAACATTGTAGCGAGTCCCATACCCATACCGTTGATGGCAGAAGATGTTGTACCCAAAGTAGGACACATACCCAAAAGGAGAACGAAAGTAGGATTTTCCTTAACGATTCCGTTCATCAATACTTTAAAATTATTCATAATCTTACTCCTCTCCTATTAATTGTTTTCTACATTTTCAGTTTTCTCTTCGTCAGCAGCCTGCTGAGTTGCACCACTAGTACCGTCAACATGCTGGTTCTTGTATGCTCCGTATGCGCTGTTCACTGCAGCAAGGAATGCTCTGGTAGTGATAGTAGAAGCTGTGATGGCATCTATCTGACCACCGTCCTTCGACACAACCAAAGGAGCTTCGCCAGGATTCTTGCCTGTGATGTCACCCTTTGCACCTTTCTTGAACCAGTCGGCAGCCTTTGAGCCCAATCCCGGAGTTTCTGCATGGCTCAACAGTGAATAGTCGATGATGTTACCTTCAACATCGAAACCGACAAGGACTTTCAGTTCGCCACCGAATCCCATAGATGAAGATTCTACTGCAGCACCGATAAACTCGCCACCTTTTGTAGCCTTGTAAATCTTATATGAAACACCGTCAACATCGATTGTTTCAGGAGCTTCAGCAGGGTTATTGTCGAAACCCGGAACTACCACTGCTATAGCGTCGCTCAATGTCTTTGCATTGGCCTGTGCTATAGGTTCGGCAGTCACCTTATTCACCCAGCCCAATATTGCTCCTGCCACTACAGAGAAACCTGTCAGGGCGAGAGCCATATTCTTCAATGATGATTCTAACTTTTTCATTTCTTTACTACCTCCCCGAATCTTTTAGGTTTGCAATAAGTATTGATTAGCGGAGTGAATGCGTTCATGATGAAGATAGCGAACGACATACCTTCCGGATAGGCACCGAAAGTACGGATAAGTACTGTTAGGAAACCTATGGCAATACCGTAGATAATCATGCCTTTGTGGTTCATAGGCGATGTAACATAGTCTGTAGCCATAAAGATGGCACCCAGCATAAGACCACCTGTGAACAGGTGAGTCAATCCGTCAGCATATTTTGCAGGGTCAACCAGGTTCAGCAGTGTAGCGAATACGAATACTGTAGCGATGATAGACACTGGAATATGCCATGTGATGATTTTCTTCCACAACATATATACCAGACCCAACAGCAATGCCAATGCACTGATTTCACCGATACATCCCGGATTGTTACCGAGGAACAGGTCCATAGTAGAAGGAAGCTGTTCGAGAGCAGCAGCGTCACCGTTTACAGCCATTTTCATAAGAGCGAGTGGAGTAGCTGCTGTTTCTGCATCTGTATAAGCTGTAAGCTGACCAGCTACCGGCCATGAAGTCATCTGTACAGGGAAAGAGATAAGCAGGAAGATACGTCCAACCAATGCAGGGTTGAAAGGATTGCATCCCAGTCCGCCGAATGTCATCTTACCGATACCGATTGCTACAAGGGCACCGATGATGATAATCCACAAAGGAAGGTTTGACGGAAGGTTGAAGGCAAGCAACAGACCTGTAAGTGCTGCCGAACCGTCGAGTATGGTTGTACGTTCGCGTTTCAGAATGAACTTGGTAATCGCCCATTCGAAGAACAAGCACGCTGCAACAGATGTGAGCGTAACGATTACAGCCCCAAGACCGAACATATAGAATGACACGAGCAAGGCAGGTATCAAGGCTATGATTACACCGTACATGTTTTTCTGTACGCTGTCGCCGCTGTGTACATGGGGTGATAAAGATACTATTAATTTATTAGCCATAGTTATTCGATAAATTTCGATTGATTATTTTTTAGCATTGCGTGCACGGATAATCGCACCTACTTTGCCTTTACCTAAACGGATATAGTCAAGCATTGGACGGCGTGAAGGACATGTGAACTGACATGAACCACACTCAATACATGACATAATCATTTCTTTCTCTACGCGTTCCCAGTCGCCATGTGCTGATGCTGTTGCAAGAAGGAACGGCTCAAGTCCCATAGGACATGCGCTTACACATTTTGCACAACGGATACATGGCATAGCCTCTGCACGTGCAGCCTCTTTGTCGTTCATCAGAAGAACGCCTGAGCTACCCTTGCAGATAGGAACTTCAGTGTTGGCAAGTGCCTTACCCATCATAGGACCACCACCGATTACCTTTCCTGTATCTTCAGGCAGACCTCCGGCAGCTTCGATAAGCTGGCTCATCGGTGTACCCATACGTGTCAGGAAGTTTGAAGGATTCTTCAGTGATTTACCTGTAACTGTAACCACGCGTTCGAACAACGGTTTGTTCTTCTGTACAGCTTCGTAAACAGCGTATGCAGTACCGACGTTCTGAACTACGGCACCTACGTTGATAGGAATTGCAGGAGGAGCAGGAACCTGACGGCCGATAACAGCGTCGATAAGCTGTTTTTCACCTCCCTGCGGGTATTTAACTTTCAGAGGAACTACTTCAATGCCTTTGTACTGGGCAGCCTTTTCTGTCATCAGCTTGATGGCATCAGGCTTGTTGTTTTCTATACCGATGTAAGCTTTATCTACCTTTACGGCTTTCATCAAAATCTGTACACCTACCAGGATTTCATCTGCTTTTTCAAGCATCAGACGGTGGTCGGCAGTAAGATAAGGCTCACACTCTACTGCGTTGATGATAACACATTCAGCCTTGCATCCCGGAGGAGGAGTAAGCTTGACATGAGTTGGGAAACATGCACCACCCATACCTACTACACCTGCGTTCTTGATTTTGGCTACTATTTCTTCCGGAGTAAGGTTGCATTCCTTAACCAGTTCTGTACTACGGTCGATTGATTCTTCCCATTCATCGCCTTCCACGTCAATGAAGATAGCCGGTTTGCGGTAACCGCTGGCATCAATAACGCTGTCCACCTTGTTCACCTTGCCTGATACTGAAGAGTAGATAGCAGCCGAAACGAAACCGCCTGCTTCGGCAATCTTAGTACCAACCTTCACTACATCACCCTTCTTTACGATAGCTGTAGCCGGTGCGCCTATATGCTGAGACAAAGGGAAAACAGCCTGTTTGGGGAGGGCAAGCGTTTCTATCGCCTTGCCTGCCGACAACTTGTTTTCTGCCGGATGGACTCCACCTATTCTAAATGTTTTCACGTTTATATCGTTTAATATTGTTACTAATCGGATTAATTATGCTTCTGCCTTTGGAGCTTCCTTTGCAGGAGTCTCTGCTTTAGGAGCTACTGTCTCTGCCTTTGGAGCAGCAGTTTCTGCTTTAGGAGCAGTTTCTTCAGCAGGTTTTGCCTTTCTTGGAGGGAAGTTCACAGCGATGATAGCATTCTGAGGACATTCCATTTCGCACTTGCGGCATGACTTACATTTTGCAGGGTCGATGTAAGCAAGATTGTTTTCAAGAGTGATAGCCTCGAACGGACATACCTTGACACATTTGCCGCAACCGATACATGCAGCAGCACAAGCCTTGCGGGCAACAGCACCCTTATCCTTGTTGACGCACTGAACGTAAACACGGCGGCTGTTCTTACCCTTAGGACGGATTTCGATGATTGAGCGAGGACATGCCTTGGCACAAGCACCGCAGGCAGTACACTTGCTTTCATCTACTTCAGGAAGTCCTGTTTCAGGATTCATCTTTATGGCACCGAATGTACAAGCCGACACACAGTCGCCACAGCCAAGACATCCAAACGTACATCCAGTCTCACCACCGTAGGTAGAATTAGCTACTGCGCATGAGCGCACGCCATCGTACTGAGTAAGTTTCGGGCGGTTGGCACATGTACCGTTACATCTCACTACAGCCACCTTAGGTTCCGAAGCGGCAGCTTCAAGACCAAGAATGGCAGCAACCTTATCCATAGTAGGCTGTCCACCTACAGGACATAGTTTACCTTCTAATGAACCGGCTTTTACGCAAGCAGCGGCAAAACCCGAACAACCAGGATAACCACATCCACCGCAGTTAGCCTGAGGAAGCACTTCGCTTACCTGAGCAATTCGCGGATCTTCATAGACAGCGAATTTCTTAGACGCTGCATACAGAATTACTGCCGCAACCAAGCCGATGGCTCCCAATGAAATTACTGCAATTAAAATTAAATCCATAAATTAAAGTTAGTTTATTAATTATTTATTGTTTCCAATGTAAACGAGAATGTACGACTGATTTTATTCCTCAACAGATATATTATTATATAATAAGGTATAAGAGTGCATAAAGAGACTAAAGCCGATGCAGCCTCATCACCGTCTGTTACTCTCATAGTAACAAACAAGGCTGCAAACAGCACAACAAAAGGCAGTACAAAAGCCAACAAAACAGCTTTCATACCCATCGAAGTAGTACCACATACCATTACCTGCTGCCCTACTGAACAACAATCAGCACTTTCCTTATCATGTATATCGATTATTTTTTCCTTGGTCTCCGAAACATTACAGTGACCTTTCACGCTGCACGACGAACAAGCCGAGCTCTGAAGAATCTTAACTCTCACATGAGAGCCGTCTATGCTTTCCACAATACCAAGGTGTTTTATATTATTATTCATTTTGCAAACCACACATTACAAATACGAGGCAAATGTACAACAATTTTTCAATACCCGTTATCGCTAACGAGATTTTTTTTGTAAAAAAATCCAATTCAGAAGCACGTACAGAGCATTATGATTAAAAAACACAAAAAAGAGCCTTATCCAATGAATAAAACGGCAATGATACCGTACGTTTTGAGGATAAAGCCCTTTTAATATCAAGTATCAAGTATCAAATATCAAGTATCAGATACGATAAACGTTCAAACTTAGCGTAACACGTATGTGTAACTCGTGGAACACGTTCGTGCAACGAGCGTAACACGAACGTGACGCATGCGTAACACGTACGTGTTACGGTTTATTTCTCAGTTCATTTCATAAAATGAGACAATAAATATTTTCATTATTACATATTATTTTATATTTTTGACAGCTAAAAGAAAAAACAAAACCGATACTCCTATATACACATTATGTTTTACAGACTGATACAGAAAAAGTGCGATGAATGGATGAAGTCGCCGGATTGCACCATCCGCGAACTTATACAATATATATATAGAAGGAACAAGATGCGAGATGCGCAAATCGAGGCAATCAAGATATATCTGTTTCTGAAAATAGCCTGCGGCAACCGTCCATTGTGGAAGCTATTCATCGAAGGACGCTTCAACAGTCTTGACTTCAACAGCATGGAACTTACCGTGGAAGCACGTAAAGTCCTTACCACGAACAAGGCAGCAGCCGCATTGATGGAATATTCACTACTTACTGACAAAGACGGCAACCAGCTCGCCCCAGAAATGGAAAAAGTAATCAGGCAGCAGAGTGAAAACATAGATTACGAAGAAACATTCAAACAGATATTCTACGGAGTAAACTATACAGACTATCTTTTCAGTCTGCCAATGGGCGCCGGAAAGACTTATCTGATGGCAGCATTCATATACCTTGACCTCTATTTTGCCGTAAACGAACCAGGAAATCCTGCATTTGCACACAATTTCATGGTGCTTGCACCCTCCGGACTTAAATCGTCCATCATACCAAGTCTAAAAAACATACAAGAGTTCGACCCCACTTGGATAATACCCGAACCTACCGCCTCAAACCTCAAGAGGATGATAAAATTTGAAATCCTCGACGAACAGAAATCGGCAAAAAAGAGCAATCTGGTAAGAAACCCGAACGCCCAAAAGATAAACAACCACCAGCCGCTGGATGACCTTATGGGGCTTGTGGCTATAACCAATGCCGAGAAAGTCATTCTCGACCGTATAGGCAAAGACGAAGACCCTGCATTGTTCGACAAAGAGGAGCTGACCAAAATACGCATTGCCAACGAATTGCGCGAAATCATCGGACGCATACCTCACCTGTCCGTCTTCATAGACGAAGTTCACCACGCTGCCGACGGCGAGATAAAACTGCGTCAGGTGGTGGAAGAATGGACTGCACAACATTCATTCTGCGGAGTATTAGGCTTTTCGGGCACTCCATACCTCGAAAAGGCAGAGAAAGTTACTTTGGCCGATTCGTTTGTAATAAAGAACACCGACCTTTCCAACGTGGTTTACTATTACCCTTTGATACAGGGTGTAGGCAATTTTCTGAAAGTTCCGGAAGTGAAATTTGCGGACAATGATACGGAAACAATAGTAAGAAACGGTGTGAAAGAGTTCCTCGACAGATACCGCGACACAGTGTATGAAAATGGCACGTGTGCCAAACTTGCCATATACTGCGGACAGATAGAAACGCTTGAAGAAACAGTCTTTCCACTCGTAAGCAGTATCGTTTCAGAATATGGTTTGAGCCCTACGGAAACCATACTCAAATATCACGGCGGAAACAAGTCGTACCCTCAGCCGGAAGACTCGGAAACGGAATTTGCATCGCTCGATACGGATTTCTCCAACATACGCATAGTACTCCTTGTACAGATAGGCAAGGAAGGATGGGACTGTAAAAGCCTGACAGGTGTCATTCTTCCACAAAAAGGTGTATGCCCCATGAATATGGTTCTGCAGACCAGCTGCCGATGCCTTCGCCAGGTAGTAAAAAATGCTGACGAGACAGCTCTGATATGGCTGAACAAATTCAATGCAGACACACTGAACAAACAGTTGAAACAGCAGCAGAACATATCATTACAGGAACTGAACAGGGGAAAGCACAAGAAGCAGATTATGATAGAACGTTTCCCGAGAACCACGCTGCTGAAGGTTCCACCAATCGACTTCTATCAGCTAAAGGTATCATATCAGACACTGACGACAGAGGAATATCCGCACACCGATGAAAAGCTGACAGATGAAAAAATCCTTACAGAAGCCGATGTCGCTCTAATCCACCGTCAGGACTTGTCCGGCAATATATTAGGACATTATATGGCAGAAACAGAGGAAGGAGAATACATATCTTTCCGCCGGTGGCTGTATCTGATAACGAAAGAAAGCTTCAGGACTCTGCCCCCTGAAAATCTGAAAAGACATGAGGAAGCCCTCAGAAAGATTTTCGAACGTATAACCATCAAAGATGAATCGGGCAATACGCGATACGACAACAGCTATGACCAGAGCAACATCCGTTCGCTCATCCGCAAGGCTTTTGTCCCGAAACGTGACTTCACTGTCAGAGAAGAGATAGTTCCGTGCGATGCAAGCCTTCTTCAGATAGAAAGACTTGTTTCCCCTATTTCAGTGGAAAACGACAAACCGTTCTATCCTTCGCAGGAAGACGTAAAGACCATTATAGACTGGGACGAGAATGCTCAAGACAAGGTATTGTCGCCCGAAGAGCTTGCATTGATAGAAAAGATGAAACAGATGGGATATCGTATGCCGGAACCTGCCGACCCACATCCCGAACGCAAACAGACATACCACTATCTACCCTACCGTTTCGACAGCGGACTGGAACGTGAGTTTTTCAAGGATTCAATCCTGCCGTATCTGAAAGACAAACCATTGGAGATATATTTCAACGGCGATGACTCACTGACCGAATTCAAGATAGACTGCTACAAACAGGTAGGCAAGGAATGGACATACATCGGCAAGTATGTACCCGACTTCCTGCTGCTCAGCCGTAAGGACGACGGCACAATCCATCGCATCATCATCATCGAAACCAAAGGCGAGGGATTTGCCGCCAAGTTTGCCGACCGCAAGAAGTTCATGGAGACGGAGTTCATACAGAAGAACAACGAGCGTTTCGGCTACGAACGTTTCCACTTCCTTTACCTCGAAGACACACAAAGCAAAGAGGAAAGGGAGAAACTGACAATAAAAACGATAAAAGAATTTTTCAAAATATAGACTTTTTATAATGGCAAAAATAACAGTTCAAAACACAGAGATAACTATTCTTAAACTGGAAGAACAAGATTATATATCTCTGACTGATATGGCTTCTGCCAAAGGGAACGACAGCCGCTCTGCCGATGTCATTAAAAATTGGATAAGAAACCGTTATACCATCGAGTTTCTCGGTACTTGGGAAGTTATCCACAATCCGGATTTTAAAGTGGTCGAATTTGACCACTTTAGAAAAAGTGCAGGTTTACCATCATTCGTACTGAGTGCATCAGAATGGATTGAACGTACCAATGCTATCGGTTTAGCCGTGAAAAAAGGACGATACGGTGGAACTTATGCTCATAAAGACATCGCATTTGAATTCGGTTCTGCTATCAGTGTTCCTTTTAAACTCTATTTAATCGAAGAATTCCAACGACTGAAAACAGATGAATACAGGCAATTAGGATGGTCCGCAAAACGCGAGCTTTCTAAAATCAATTACCTGATACACACTGATGCCATTAAACATAATCTTATACCAAATGAAGTAACACCGAAACAAGCTAATATTATTTATGCCAACGAAGCAGATGTGCTTAACGTCGCAATGTTCGGAATGACGGCAAAGCAATGGCGTGAAGCCCATCCGGAACTGAAAGGAAATATCCGTGACTATGCCACAGTCAACGAACTTATCTGCTTATCCAACATGGAAAACCTAAACACTCTATTCATTGAACAAGGTATTCCGCAATGTGAGAGACTTATCAAACTCAACCAAATAGCCATCCACCAGATGTGTATATTGGAAAATGCGGACAGCGAGAACAGACAATTATTGAAATAATACAAACAACTATCCCTATGGCTATAAAATATATACCCTATTTCCCAAATACATTGGAAGGTCAGGCTGTGCTTGACAACTTTGTACGCACAAAGCGTGTACTGCGCTATAACGGCAATGACGCTGTGACCGAACATATCCGTCGCGGAATGCCTCTCTATGAAACCGAACTTCAGGAGCGTGTCGGTAAAAATGAAAACGGCAATCTTGTGCTTCGCGGAGAATGCCTTTCCGCATGCGCTTATCTGAAAGATAAAGGTATAACAGTCGATTTGGTGTACATCGACCCTCCTTTTGCGAGTGGTGCCGACTATGCCAAGAAGGTGTATCTGCGCCGTAACCCTAAGGTAGCGGAAGCTATCCGTCAGGCTGAAAGCGAACTGGATATAGAGGAACTGCGCTCTTTCGAAGAAAAGATGTACGGCGACATTTGGAACAAGGAAAGCTATCTGAACTGGATGTATGAAAATCTGATGGCTATAAAGTCGGTGATGAGTGATACTGCAAGTATTTATGTGCATCTGGACTGGCATATCGGGCATTATGTAAAGATATTGATGGATGAGGTGTTTGGGGAGGATAATTTCAGGAATGAGATTGTTTGGCATTATACTAATAAAATGAGTGGTTCTACAAAGCCACATGATTTTGTCTGTGAGCATGATACTATTTTCCGATATTCAAAGTCAGAAAACTATCTATATTATACCATTTCAGAAGAACGAGATGAACCTGTAATGCAAAGTAAGAGAGTAAAAATTGATGGGAAAAATATGCGCGCACGAGATGAAGATGGAAATATTATTTATGAACTGTCAACCGAAAAAAAAATAAAAGATGTTTGGACTATTCCATATATTGCATCAACAGATTCCCAACGCGTCGATTATGCGACCCAAAAGCCCGAAGCCCTCCTTGAACGAATCATCAAAGCCAGCAGCGACAAAGGCATGATAGTGGCAGATTTCTTCGGAGGCAGTGGTGTAACAGCAACTGTAGCTAACAAATTAGGCCGTAAGTTTATCCATACCGACATAAACATCAACAGCATTCAGACCACACGCGACCGCCTTTTGGCAGCCAAAGCAGAATTCGACATGTTGGAGATAAAAGACGGTGTATCGCTCTACCGTAATCCCGTTCAGACTATGGAACGCCTGAAATCCCTCATCATCGGACTGAGAAACGAAGACGCTCTGGACGAATTCTGGGAAGGCAGCATTATAGATTCCAAATACGGCATGACCCCTGTCTATCTGCCAAATCTGATGGACAGCACCACCCGTATGCTGGACAAACCTCTTATGAACGAAATCATCCACAAGGCCATACCGGACTTGCCGGACGAAACAAAACGTGTAATCATTTATTACATAGACATAGACGACCCGGAAGAAATTCAGCGTTTCATTAAGGAGCATGGAAATCCGCTTATCGAAATAGAACTACGCGACCTGAAACAGGTTTTGGATAATGTAGTGGCAGAAGACTATGCGGAATGGAACATACAGGAAGCCCGTGACGGTCTGTTCAACGCATGGAAAGTGGAAATCATCCAGTTCCAGAGCGACCGCGTAAGACGCAAGATAGAAGAGATAAACCAGAAGAACCAACTTCAGGTTCTCCAGCAAAAAGCCAAAGGTAAGGAAAAGACATTCTCTCCTATAATAATCAGCGATGAAGGACTTGAAACAATAGAATGGATAAGCCTTGACTGTACCTCAGCTGAAAAAGACGCACCATGGCAAAGCGACTCTGAAATAAAGATAGACAAATCAGGCTATGTCATCAAGAACGGAGTAAAGACCACAGAATACTGGGATGCCTGCATCATCAGCGAGCATAAACCGTTGCGTATGAAAATCCGCAACATCTGCGGTGACGAAACAGTTTTTGTGATTTGACGGTCAATAACCCATTGCCAAAGTCTGAAAAAAAACAATCAATCCGCTTTCCTGTCATTAAAACATAAAAGCGGATTGATTGTTTTCTGTCGTCTTTTATCTTAATCGAAGAATATCACTTACCTCTGGTGCAGGTGCATATTAATCCTAAAGGTGGTCTTCAGCATGTAAAGTTCAATCGTTGGTAAATTGATAGTATAAATGAAAAACTTCACACGCACGTGTTACACTATATTATACAAGTGAGTTTATGAATTCTTTCATATCTGCCACAGCGGCTTTTGCTTCCTTATATAATTTATATTGTGCAAGTGTCCTTACATAATTATGTTCAGGATACTTAATCTGATAATACGTATCACCATTGATATAATCAGTAAGGAAGCGCACAGCCTGCATGTAAGGGAACAAAGTCACAGCATACGGGAGAAGCTCAATTTCCAGCGGAGTAAGGAAACACTTTGCCGATTCGATATAACCTTTTGCAAAGGATTTGAATATTTCGAAATTAAACTTCACATTGTCAAGGTTCTCATCGTCTTCCTTACCGGTATTTGCCGCCGAGCGGAGGAAGTCACCAAAGTCAGAGAACACGAAACTTGACATCACAGTGTCAAGATCAATAACGCAAAGCACATTTCCTTCTTTATCAAAAAGCATGTTGCTCACCTTCGTATCACAGTGACATATACGTTTAGGAAGCTTGCCTTCGCGATAATATCTCTCAGCGCAACACATATCGTAAGCATCCTTTTCTATTTCGGCTACCAGGTCACGCACCTTATCCATACGTCCTGCCACATCGGCTTCCACTGCTTCATGAAGCTGCTTCATTCTGAACTCCATGTTATGAAAATCAGGAATTGTCTCTTCAAGCTGATAAGGAAGATCGGACAACATAGCTTCGAATTCACCGAATTTCAGTCCGACAAGATATGAAGACTCCGGTGTAACAGCATCGAGTGTAAGCGAGCCTTCAATGAACACACACGCACGCCAGTACTTTTCTCCATCGAAATAATATGTTTTACCATTATCAGCCACAGCAAAACGAAGGACTTTCCTATCAATATCCTTTTCACCGGCAGCTTCAAGCTTTTTGCGGATATGTCCTGTCACACATTCTATGTTATTCTGCAACAAATCAACATTCTTAAAAATATTATGGTTTATGCACTGAAGAATAAAATTAGGAGTACCCTCCTGAGTCGTTACAAGATAAGTCTGGTTGATAAGTCCCGCAGTCAAAGGTCTTACAGACTCTACATTTTTAATTTCCGGAAATTTTTCAATGATTGGATTTAATAAATTC
>NZ_JADYTF010000101.1 GCF_021530995.1 Bacteroides caecigallinarum | reverse complement strand
ATGTAAGCATTTTCTTATATTTGTTTTATATTTAATTATCTTTGTGACAGATTCTTTATTTTTTTATATATTATAAATAAAAACAGTTTTAAATTATTATGACAAAAACTTTTTTATCTCTTTTTTTAGGATTTTCTGTGTGCACCTCCGGATATTGCCAAAGTTTTGAAGAGTTCTTTGCTGATAAAACACTTAGGGCTGACTATTTGTTCACAGGAAATAAAAAAAATCAGTCAGTTGTCCTTGACGAACTTAAGTCTATGGATGGGTGGGCTGGCAGAAGAAGTAATTTGGACAAACTGCCATTATCAGGCAACGGACAGTTGACTATGGTTGATAAAGCTACAGGAGTTGTTATTTACAGGACTTCTTTCTCCAGTCTGTTTCAGGAATGGCTGGGCGAAAATGAAGCTGAGACTTTAAGTAAGGGATATGAAAATACATTCCTGATGCCTTTCCCGAAGAAAGAAGCTTTGGTAACAGTTGAGCTGTTTAATGCACGACATGAGGTTTCGGCTTCGTTTACACATACTGTTCGGCCTGATGATATTTTGATTAAGAAGATTGGTGCAAAGAATGTGACTGATCATAAATATTTGCTGAATAACGGCTCTTCGGAAAAGTGTATTGATGTGGTGATAATGGCCGAGGGATATACTAAAGATGAGATGCAAACATTCTACAGTGATGCACAAAAGGCTTGTGACGCAATTTTCAGCCATTCTCCTTTTAAAGAGAATATGAAGCATTTTAATGTCGTAGCAGTTGCCAGCGAATCAGCAGACAGTGGAGTTAGTATTCCAAGGGAAAACGTCTGGAAATCGACAGCTGTAAGCTCGCATTTCGATACGTTTTATTCAGACAGGTATCTTACTTCGAGCAGTGTTAATGATATTCATGATTTGCTTGCCGGTATACCATACGAGCATATAATAATTCTTGCAAATACTGATACTTACGGTGGGGGAGGAATATATAATTCGTTTACACTCACCACTGCGCATCATTCAAAGTTCGAACCTGTGGTGGTACATGAGTTCGGGCACAGCTTTGGAGGTTTGGCTGATGAATATGCTTATACAGATGCACCGAGTCCGCTTTATCCGTATGATGTTGAACCGTGGGAACAGAATATTACTACATTGGTTGATTTTGAAAGTAAATGGAGTGATATGTTGCCCAAGGGATTTGCTTCTCCAACCAAGATTACAAAAGATAATTATAGTTCAACTGAAGCCTTGGGAGTTTATGAGGGAGCTGGATATAGTATGAAGGGTATTTACAGACCTGTTCCTGACTGCAGGATGCGGACAAATGAAGCAAAAGCCTTTTGCCCAGTCTGCCAAAGAGCACTACAACGGTTAATAGATTTTTATACAGAAAAATAATCAATTAATATATTCATTATGATTAAATTTAATCCAGTTAAGACAACTGATGTGTCGTATGCTTTTGTAGAAAATTTATTGCATGAATCATTTCCGGAAGAAGAAAGAAGAGATGATGATATGCAGAGGTATAATACAGACAATAATCCTTTGTTTACTGCATATCTGATTACTGATGATGCTGAAAATATAGGTCTTATTACATTATGGAAGCTGTCAGGGTTCCTTTATGTAGAACATCTTGCCACTTCGCCCAGTGTTAGAAACAAAGGATATGGAAAGATGATTATGCAGGCATTATTGAATAATTTTCCTGATTCCAAAATAGTTCTTGAAGTTGAGCTTCCCGAAGATGAGTTAAGTAAGCGTCGTATTGGTTTTTATGAAAGAAACGGTTTTACTCTTTGTGAAAAGCCATACATGCAGCCGCCGTATAGGAAATCAGGTAGTCCTATTCCAATGTACATCATGTTTTCCGGAACAGATTCAATTGATGGGATGTTCGACACTATAACATCCGAAATATATAAGAATGTTTATTTGGTATAAACTTATAGGTATAAAAAAAAGAGTTACTCGATTGAGTAACTCTTTTTTTATCTTTAATACTATTACTGACGTTGTGTTGCAGAATAGTTAATTTTCAAAGCGTATGCTTGACGAAGTGCTTGTTTAACCTCCTGTACAATACCCATCTTTGTCTTTGCATCAACCTTCAGTGATACTGTCATGAAAGGTTTGTCCTCTTCTTTCATGTTTTCACGTTCCTGATAGATATAATCCTGAACTTCGTTTGATTCAGCGAATTTATCGTTCAGCTGGATACGGTCTGTAGTACCCATTTTCTTTTGGAACTCAGGTAACGGTTTGCCTATGTAGATGAAGGAAACCAATGACTTCTTTTCAAGCTTTTCCAATTCTGTTGCCTGTGGAACCCTAAATTGAACCTTTAATGTAACCTCACGAAGAGTAGTCACAATCATGAAGAAGAACAAAATGGTAAAAATAAGGTCAGGCAGAGACGAAGTATTCAACTCCGGCATTTCTCGCTTACCTGTTTTATTAAACTTTCCCATTATTATTTTCCTCCATATTTTTTAGGTTCTGCTTCAGATATCTTCTGTGGATAGTAATCTATGATAGCTTCTTTTTGTTCTTCTGAACAGTCTGCAAATGATTTGCCGAATTGTGACATCGCTAATTCGTTACGCAATTCATTATAAGCAGCTACCAATTCGTTCTGAACCTGGATATAAACATCATAGCTTGTACCAACGTCGTTCTGTACAGAAATTACATGCTTTTCAGTTATCATAACATCGCCAAAGAATGGTAGATTCTTTCTATGCTTTTCCGGCATATTAGGGTCATCATTCGGATTGGCAATGAATTCTTTTGCTTTGTCTTTAAGTTGTCTTATGTCAAAACCAATTTCTCCGTTAACCATCAAATTGTCATCTTTGTTAATTTTAACCTGGAGAATGTTTCTTTCCTTAATGATAATGTCATTTTTTTGTTCTTCACTTTCCGGTGGTGGGGGCAGACGCCTTGCCAAACCACGGTCGGTGTCCATTGATGTCGTTATAAGGAAGAAAATAAGCAACATAAAAGAAATATCGGCCGTGGAACTTGCATTGATTCCTGGCACTTTTCTTTTTGTTTTTGCCATATCTTTTTATCTTACAATAAAATTAAAACTTTATCTTTTCTTGAATACGCCTAATAAATTCAGCAAAGTACCTATTGCTGCTATTACGAGCAGTACATAGGTTGAATACAAGAACATATCAGTAACCTTAATCAAGAACTTATTGTCATAGGTTACGCCACCACCTAAAACTACGGTTTCGTCAGAACCCATATTATAAGTTACGATCAGTAGAACTACCAAAAGAATAAATCCCAAGAATGATTTCAATGCAGCTTTTGGGTCATCCTTTAGTGCGGCACCGAATTGGATAACCGCTGCTATGATAGTCACAGCCACGCATAATGCAAACAATCCGTACATTAAATACATCAAAGCCGGAGTATTGGCAGGTTCTGTCAAACCTGCTGCGTTTGTTTCGCTGTATCCTACTCCGTAGAACATGCCTAGTACTACCAAGATTACGGCAATACATGCATAAAACACGTAGTATGATACTTTATATGATAATTTAGTCATCGTTCTTATTATTTTTTGTATTTCAAGTTGTACTTCATAATCATATCAAGCAAAGTGATTGAAGAGTCTTCCATCTGGCTTGTGATAGCTTCAATCTTAGACAAGATGTAGTTGTAGAAAGTTTGAAGAATCAAAGCTACGATAAGACCGAAGATAGTAGTAATCAAGGCCACTTTCATACCACCTGCTACGACTGTCGGAGAAATATCACCTGCCATCTGGATTTGGTCGAACGCCATGACCATACCAATCACAGTACCCAAGAATCCGAGTGACGGAGCCATCGCGATAAACAATGTAATCCAAGAGCATCCTTTTTCAAGGTAACCAGCCTGAACACCACCGTAAGAAACTACAGAACGTTCAACAACATCCAAACCTTCGTCAACTCTCATCAATCCCTGATAGCAGATAGAGGCAACAGGTCCGCGAGTGTTACGGCAGATAGTTTTTGCACCTTCTACATCACCTTTTTCCAAAGCTTCTTCAAGTTTTGCCATCAATTTCTTAGTGTCAACTTCAGCAAGGCTCAAGTAAATGATACGTTCGATACAGAAAGCCAAACCAAGTACCAATGCGATAGCAACCAAAGACATGAAACCAGCGTCACCTTCGATGAACTTAGTCTTAAGTTCTTTGTGCATACCACCTTCTTCAACTACTACTGTTTCAGTTGCCGCAGGAGCGTCCTGTGCGATAACAGACTGAGTCATTCCGAATGAGAGAACTCCCATTACTGCAAGAATTGCAAATAACTTTTTCATTGTGTGTCTAATTTTTTAAGATTAATTAATTAATAGTTTATTGTTTATTCTTAGTTGTTATTTTTTCTCTTTGACTATCGCGGAGAGAACGGGATTCGAACCCGTGATACGCTTTTGGCGTATACACGCTTTCCAGGCGTGCCTCTTCAACCACTCGAGCACCTCTCCTCAGCACCTATTTTTCCCTTCTTACATATTTAATTATATCCGTAATCGGTACTCATTTGTCCTTTTTCAGTCACAAATGTATTCTTTTTTTTTTTCTTACATAGCCTAAAAGACGAAAAAGTTTGCGATAACGCATAAAATTAATATTATTTAAAGACTTTAGTCGGCATTTTGGAACACTTTTAGTGCATTTCTTGTTGTATGGCGTGCAATATCGTCTATTGATGTATTAAAAATTTCGGCAAGTTTGTTTGCTATTGATGTGATGTATGCACTTTCGTTTCTTTTTCCTCTGTATGGTACTGGTGCAAGGTATGGCGAATCTGTTTCAAGTACTATTCTATCTATTGGCAGTTGCTTTAGTGTTTCCGGAAGGGTACTTTTCTTGAATGTTACAATACCGTTTATTCCCAGCATGAAATTCTTGTAGGACAACATATCGTTTGCCTCTTCCAGTGTTCCGCCAAAGCTATGGAATATTCCTCGTAATGGGGTATCCTTGTATTGAGACATTACTTCCAACATCTCTTTGTGAGCATTCCTGCAATGTATAATCAGAGGTAAATTGAACTTAAGGGCCCACTCCAATTGTATTCTGAATACTTCTTTTTGTTCTTCTACGTATGTCTTGTCCCAATAAAGATCCAAACCGACTTCTCCAATACCGTAGAATTTTCTTCCTGAAATCAGGACTTTTTCTACTTTTTCAAGTCTGATTTTCCAGTCGTCAGCAACCGAAGTGGGATGCAACCCCATAAGAGGATAGCAACCTGATGTTTTGTCGCAAAGTTTGAGTAGCGCATCTATGCTCTCATCGTCAATATTGGGCATAAACATTCTTGTTACACCTGCTTCCTTCGCCCTTATAATAGCCAGTTCCCTGTCGTTGTCGAATTCCTCGCAAAAAAGGTGTGTATGGGTATCAATCAATCCAATCATAATACTCTTTTCATTAATTGTTTTGTGAAGCTTTTCAGATTGTCTTTCAATGATGCTTCTACCGATACTTTTTCAAGTACTGCAAGTCCTTCGGCATATAGAGTATTGATTTTGTCCATACATATTTCTGGCAGACCGGTATTGTCGTAAATTTTCGTAACGGCTCTGATCTTTTCTTCAGGGATAAATGTATCAGCGTTTATCCATTTCATAAGTTCTTCTTTATCTTTGCCTGATGATTTTTCAAGAGCTGTTATAAGCATGAATGTCTTTTTGTTGGAACAGATGTCTCCTCCGATGTTTTTACCGAAAACTGATGAATCTGCATAAACGTCAAGATAGTCGTCCTGTAACTGGAAAGCAAGTCCCATTTTAATACCGAAATCGTAAAGCAGATTTGCATCTTCAACAGAAGCTCCGCCTAATATCGCGCCTATTTTAAGTGAAGCTGCAAGCAGAACGGAAGTTTTCAGGCAAATCATGTTCATGTATTCGTCAACTGTCACATCTAGTCTTTTTTCGAAATCCATATCCCACTGTTGTCCGTCGCATACTTCAAGAGCTGCTTTACTGAAAGTGGATGTGACTTCTGATATGTATTCGGCAGGACATGATTCCATCATCATTTTGAACGAAAGTATGAGCATGGCATCACCGGAAAGAATTGCGGTATTTTCATCCCATTTTTTATGTACGGTTGGTCTGTTTCTTCTCATGTCGGCTTTGTCCATGAGGTCATCGTGTAACAGTGTAAAATTATGGTATGTTTCCAGTGCCGCAGCTTGTTGATAGATTTTTTCAACGTCATCCTTGTATAGGTTGTAGGCCATTAACATCAAAACCGGACGAATACGTTTACCTCCTAAGCCAAGCACATATTCTATAGGCTTGTATAGATTTTCCGGCTCGTGAGTGTATGACAATTCTCCGATATACTTTTGGATTTTTTCTAATAGTTCTTTGTCTTCGTACTGCTTCATAGTTTTTTGTCTTTGGGCTAAAAACAAAAAGGCTGCCCTTTTGCGGACAGCCTTTTTAATGTTATAAAGTTATTACTGCAATCTGAATGTTACAGGCACTGTGTATTTTACACGTACAGCTTTACCACGCTGCATACCTGGTTTCCATTTTGGCATGGTGCTGATAACTCGAAGAGCTTCCTTGTCAAGATATGGATCGACAGAGCGCATAACTACAGGGTCAACGATAGAACCGTCCTGATTAACGACAAACTGAACGATTACACGTCCCTGAATACCGTTTTCCTGTGCGATTGTAGGATACTTGATGTTCTTGCTGAGGAATTTCATCAATTCTGCCATACCACCAGGGAATTCAGGCATCTGTTCTACAACCATGAAGATTTCTTCTTCTACAGGTTCTTCTTCTTCAACTACAGGCTCGATGTACTTGATTTCTACGGCTGTATTGTCATCTTCACTAGATTTGATAGTAGTTTCCTCTACATCCGCATCGTTCTCTGCAATCTGAATTACTTCTTCTACTTTCGGAGCTTCTGATGGAGGAGGTGCTTGCTTTTGCTCCGGTTCTTCTGTGATAGGAATCATTTCCTCCTCAAAAATCGGTTCAACGACACCAGTATCGGTAGTCACCTGCTTGTCGCGTTCTGTCCATTCGAAAGCCACAAACACTGCTGCCAATATCAGCACGTAACCAATCAGCATCCACGTGGATTTCTTACCCTCGAGGTCTGCTTTGGGCGATTTTTTAACTTCCATAAATGATTTGATAAATTGTTAATAATTCTCTGTGTGCAAATGTAGTATATTTATTTTAAAAAGCAACATCAAAAAGATAAAAATAGATTAAAACGGAAATATTTCTGCAAATGAGGATAAAACAGTAAAAACTTTTCCATATCTTTGATTTCCGAACGGAAAAGAATACACATTATATAATATAGATGTTTTATGAGAAAAATAACAATAGCGATAGACGGTTTCTCTTCTTGTGGTAAAAGCACGATGGCCAAGGATCTGGCAAAGGAAATCGGATATATATATATAGACAGTGGCGCAATGTATAGGGCAGTAACCCTGTATTGTCTCGAGAATTCGCTTTTTAACTCTGATGGAAGTGTGAATTCCGGGGAACTGGAAAAGCATATAAATGATATATCTGTATCGTTCTGTCTTAATAATGAGACTTTGAAACCGGAAACATTTCTGAATGGTGTAAACGTCGAGTCTAAGATAAGGACTATGGATGTCTCGTCCAGGGTTAGTCTTGTAGCGGCGTTGGGATTCGTGAGGGAAACTCTGGTGAAATTGCAGCAGGAAATGGGTAAAAGCAAGGGTATTGTCATGGACGGACGCGATATAGGTACGGTGGTTTTTCCTGATGCGGAGTTAAAGATATTTGTCACAGCTTCAGCTGAAATCAGGGCAAAAAGAAGATATGATGAACTGATGGCAAAAGGTCAGGAAGTATCATTTGATGAAATTCTCAAAAATGTAGAAGAGAGGGACAGGATAGACCTGACTAGAGCTGTGAGTCCTTTGAGAAAGGCTGATGATGCTATTGTATTGGATAATAGCAATATGACAGTAGAAGAACAGAAAGCATGGTTAATTAATGAATACCAAAAAGCGGCTAATGTATAATATAGAAATTGATAGTGAATCAGGGTTTTGTTTCGGTGTGACCACTGCTATAAAAAAGGCTGAGGAAGAGTTGGCAAAAGGAACTCCTCTATATTGTCTGGGAGATATAGTACATAATGGTCAAGAATGCGAACGTTTGAAGAAGCTGGGGCTTATAACTATTAACCATGAGGAGTATGCAAAACTTAAAAACGTGAAAGTGTTGCTACGTGCGCATGGTGAACCTCCGGAGACTTATAGGATAGCCGCAGAAAATAATATAGAAATCATTGATGCTACCTGTCCTGTGGTACTTAGGCTTCAAAAAAGAATTAAGCAGGAATATATCAGTAAAGAACCGGAAAGAGAAAAGCAGATAGTGATATATGGTAAGAATGGACATGCGGAGGTACTTGGGCTGGTTGGGCAGACAAATGGCGAGGCTATAGTTATTGAAAAAATAGAGGAGGTTGATAAGATTGACTTAAGTAGGGATGTGAGACTGTATTCACAGACGACCAAGTCTCTGGATGAGTTCAGAAATATTGTTTCATATATAGAACAGAATATCTCGAAATCTGCTACGTTTCAGTATTTTGATACTATATGCAGACAGGTGGCAAACAGAATGCCTAATATCAGAAAATTCGCAGCTTCGCATGATGTAATCCTCTTTGTGTGTGGACAGAAAAGTTCGAATGGAAAAATATTGTTTCACGAATGTAAGGAAATAAACAACAGGACATATCAGGTTGATAAACCGGAAGATATTGACATGGAGTGGTTCAGGAATGCAAAGTCTATAGGAATATGTGGAGCTACTTCAACTCCTAAATGGCTTATGGATAAATGTAAGAATGTAATATTGGAATCATGTTAAAGAATTTACAATTCATGTTAACTTAAAATACATATCTATTTAATACAACTTAATGACGGAATTTGTAAATTTGCAGCATTGAAACAAACTAATAATATTCAACAATATGGCAAGTATTAAATGTGTTGGTATCCTCACTTCAGGAGGAGATGCTCCGGGTATGAATGCGGCAATTCGTGCCGTAACCCGTTCTGCGATATATAATGGATTGAAGGTTAAAGGTATCTATAGAGGATATAAAGGCCTTATAACCGGTGAAATACAGGAGTTCAAAACTCAAAATGTAAGTAATATCATACAGCTGGGAGGTACAATCCTGAAGACTGCAAGATGTATGGAGTTCAAAACTCCGGAAGGACGTCAGGTCGCACATGAAACTATGGTTCGCGAAGGAATAGATGCCTTGATAGTAATTGGTGGTGACGGTTCGCTGACTGGAGCCAGATTGTTGGCGGAAGAGTTTGATGTGCCATGTATAGGACTTCCTGGTACTATAGATAACGACCTTTATGGAACAGATACCACTATTGGCTATGATACGGCTTTGAATACAATTCTTGATGCGGTTGACAAAATCAGAGATACCGCAACATCTCACGAACGTCTGTTCTTTGTAGAGGTTATGGGACGTGACGCCGGATTCCTTGCATTGAACGGAGCCATAGCTGCGGGTGCTGAAGCTGCCATTATTCCGGAATTTAATACAGAAGTTGACCAGCTTGAAGAGTTTATCAAGAACGGTTTCCGTAAATCCAAGAGCAGCTCTATTGTGTTGGTTGCAGAAAGTGAAATTACCGGTGGTGCAATGCATTATGCTGAACGTGTGAAAAACGAATATCCTCAGTATGATGTACGTGTAACTATTTTGGGACACTTGCAGCGTGGAGGACGTCCTACTGCTCACGATAGAATTATTGCCAGCCGAATGGGAGTTGCAAGTATTCAGGCGTTGATGGAAGGCCAGAGAAACGTCATGATAGGTATAGAAAACGACAAAATCGTTTATGTACCGTTTGCTAAGGCAATAAAAAATGACAAGCCTATTGACCGTGAGCTTGTGAATGTATTAAACGAACTCTCAATTTAAAAATAGAAAGATAATAACATTAGTTTATATTCCCGGATGAGCTGTTTGGTGAATCCGGGATTTTTTTTTACACTACATTTTATCTGATTAAAGGTTTGCAAAGCTTTTGCAAATTTGTTGCAAAACGTTTTTTCTCGTGTTTTACTTGCAGGGTAATTAAAATAGGCTTATTTTTGCGTGTTAAAAATACCTATTTTATTACTTTTATCATATCATCATGAACAGAATAAAGAAGCTGAAGAAAATCCGCATACATCATGAGGGAACAAATATACTTATCACAAGCGCAATAGTTCTATTGGCTGTAAATATTGCTTTCTATTATTTCATAGAAAATAAGATTCCGTTTTACATATTGGCTGTCATAAGTTTGGTTTTATATCTTCTAATGGTTAATTTTTTCCGATGCCCTATAAGATTATTCAAAGGGGAAACAGAGAAAATAGTTGTTGCCCCTGCTGACGGAAGAATAGTGGTGATAGAAGAAGTGGAGGAACATGAGTATTTTCATGACAGAAGATTGATGATTTCGATATTTATGGATATAACAAATGTGCATGCTAACTGGTATCCGGTGGATGGCGTGGTAAAGCATGTGCAACACCATAACGGAAGATTCATAAAAGCATGGCTTCCGAAGGCAAGTACAGAGAATGAACGTTCTACAATCATAATTGAAACGCCTGAAGGTGAGACTGTAATGGCACGTCAGATAGCCGGTGCGGTGGCAAGGAGAATTGTAACTTACGCTACTCCTGGTGAAGATTGTTATATTGACGAACACATGGGATTCATTAAATTTGGTTCTAGAGTGGATGTCTATCTTCCTTTGGGTACAGAAGTATGTGTTGAAATGAATCAGAAGACAACTGGTAACGAAACAGTTATTGCAAAACTTAAATAATAGGAGTCTATGTCAAATATCATAACTAGGAATATACCTAACAGTATTACAAGCTGTAATCTGTTTTGCGGGTGTGTAGCATCTTATATGGCATTCCAAAACGAATACAGATTGGCTATGTTGTTTATAGTTCTTGGGGCTGTTTTCGATTTTTTTGATGGTATGACAGCACGACTTCTTAAAGTGTCTTCGCCAATAGGTAAAGAATTGGATTCTCTTGCGGACAATATAACTTTTGGACTTGCACCGTCTGCCATTGTCTTTTCTTTATTCAAGGAAGTATATATGCCATCTTTTATGGCCGGAATTTCTGAATATGTTCCATACTTTGCGTTTATAATCTCTGTATTTTCAGCTTTGCGCCTGGCTAAATTTAATTTGGATGAACGTCAGACGAGATCGTTTATAGGAATGCCCACACCTGCAAATGCTCTTTTTTGGAGTTCATTTGCTATATGGATAATTGAGGATAGCAATCTGATACATTCGTTTAATGCTTTATATTTATTATTGTTGGTAATATTCATGTCGCTTCTTTTAGTTTCAGAGTTGCCAATGTTCTCTCTGAAATTCAAAAGCCTGTCATGGAAAAGTAATAAAATCCAGTATATATTTCTTGCAGTAAGCGTTATTCTGCTTGGCCTTTGTGGCTTGAGCGGACTTCCTGCAGTGATTATATGGTATATCATATTGTCTGCCATTACTTATAAGAAAGCGTGATATTGTAATTGTGGCACGGTTATTGTATCATAATCAATAAAAACGATAGCTATGTTTCATATTTTAGGAATAATATTTTTTATAATAATCTTTGTATTGATTATAGGTTTCACTATTGTATATAAAATAGTGAGAACGGTGTTGAATGTAGGAAAAAGTGGCAAAAACAAAGAAAAAAACTTTGGCTTTGAGGAAAATAAAACTGATTTTACTGCATCCCATAAGAAAACATCAAATGTCAAAAAGAAAGTATTTGACGACAATGAAGGAGAGTATATAGAGTTTGAAGAGATAAAAGATTGATTCTTTTATCTCTTTTCTGTCATTATATTAGATGTTCTTTACCTGATTTAACCTTAGTTATACAATTTAGTTGCTTAATCATTTGGATTTTATAATATAAAGTAGTACCTTTGCACTCGCAAACAGGAAATAACATCGCGGAGTGGAGCAGTTGGTAGCTCGTTGGGCTCATAACCCAAAGGTCGTCTGTTCGAGTCAGGCCTCCGCAACTAAAAAAAATAAAATTAACATCGCGGAGTGGAGCAGTTGGTAGCTCGTTGGGCTCATAACCCAAAGGTCGTCTGTTCGAGTCAGGCCTCCGCAACTAAATTATAGAGAAGTCTTTATGACTTCTCTTTTTTTTATGCTCTTACTTGTTATATTCACTAAAAATCGGGTGAGCCCTGAAAGATCGGTTGACTATATAAAACAATAAAAGCATCAATAATCATCAGATTATCAATGCTTTATTCTTAGTCGGGATGACTGGATTCGAACCAGCGACCACGCGCCCCCCAGACGCGTACTCTAACCGGGCTGAGCTACATCCCGAATTGCGGATGCAAAATTAGTGCTTTTTTTATAATAAGCAAATTATTTAGTTCATTTTGCATGTTGTGTAGAGTCAAGTGGCAAGTGCAAAATTAGCAAATACTTTTATAAAACTCGATTTTTGGGGTTGAAAACCCTAATTTTTTGCGCGGTCTATCATTAATTTGATATTGTACTTTGTTCAGTTCCGCTTGAGACACCTGTCTGAAATCTGTACCTTTAGGGAAATATTCCCGAAGTATTTTATTCATATTTTCAATTGCCCCTTTTTGTCCCGAACAATATGGATCTGCAAAATACACAGTACAATCCAGCGCTTTACATATAGCCTTGTGATTACGAAATTCAATTCCATTATCTGTTGTGATAGTATACACATGTTTTTTGAAAGGGAGCAGAAGTCTTACTACGGCTTTCTCTACATCCTCAGGTTTCTTGGATGGAAGTTTTGTTTGTAGAAACATATTCTTACTTCGTTCAATTATTGTAAGAACTGCACTTTTTTGCTCTACTCCAATAACTAAATCCATCTCCCAGTCTCCAAATCTTTTTCCATTGGCTTCTGCCGGTCTTTCATGGATGGATACCCTGTCAGGAATCATGCTTTTTCCTGCTGTCTTATATGGCTTAGCCTGGTGACGCCTGTATTTCATATGGTGATGACAATATTTTGAAAGCTCAGGCTTTCTTCTGATTTCCTGATAGATACGTTCCTTAGATATGCGTTTTCCCTCTTTTTTCAGATGTCCTGAAATTTGTTCCGGAGACCATCCTTTCCCTTTTAGTAACTTTATGGCAAGCTCCAGCACCCCAGGTTTTATTGCTGTGTTGCGTACTATTCGCTCCCTCTTTTCAC
>NZ_JADYTF010000100.1 GCF_021530995.1 Bacteroides caecigallinarum | reverse complement strand
CCATTCCGAACAGAGAAGTTAAGCTTCGTCACGCCGATGGTACTGCTAATTGTGGGAGAGTAGGTAGTCGCCGTTTTAGAGAGAAAGATCCCCGAGGTAGAGATACTTCGGGGATTTTCGCGTTTATTATTTACTTGAAATACCTTATTAATCTGTACTACATGTTTTTGTAATATTGATTCCGTTATTTTGCATCAGACAAAAATGAAAAAGAAATGGAATTAAGACCACATTACAGGACAATCGTTTTATCTGATATTCACCTTGGTACAACTCATTCTAAAGTTGATGAGGTGAGTGATTTTCTTAGTACGGTAGATTGCGACCGGCTTATTCTTAACGGTGATATTATTGACGGGTGGCATTTGCAAAAATCGGGTGTAAAGAAGTGGAAACCACAGCACACCCGTTTTTTCAAGATTATAATGAAAATGATGGAAAAGTGTGGTACTGAGGTTATTTATGTACGTGGAAATCACGATGACTTCCTTGATAATCTTGTACCATTGCAGTTTTCTAATGTAAGTATAGTAAAGGATTATATTCTGGAGAGTAATGGCCGTCATTACTTTGTCACTCATGGAGATGTGTTCGATAAGGTTACAACAGAGATGAAATGGTTGGCTAAGCTGGGCGATGTGGGTTATACATTATTGCTTTGGATGAACGGCATGTATAACAGATACCGTGCCAAACAGGGCAAACCTTATTTTTCATTGTCGCAGGCTATAAAACATAAAGTTAAATCGGCAGTATCTTATATTTCCGATTTTGAGAAAGTTCTTGTGGATTTTGCGCGTAAGCGTGATTGTGATGGAGTGATTTGCGGACATATACATCATCCTGAAAACAGAATTGTAGATGGCATCCATTATTTGAATTCCGGAGACTGGGTCGAGACGCTTTCTGCTCTTACTGAAGATGAAAACGGTGTGTGGGAAGTGGTAAACTACTCTGATGTGATTAATCAATTGAATAAGACAGCGAAACTGACAATTTTATCTGTAGCATCATGAAATTCCTTTTTATTGTTCAGGGAGAGGGGCGCGGACACCTTACTCAGGCCATAACTTTGGAGAATGTTCTGTTGAGAAGCGGTCATGAAGTAGTGGAAATACTTGTAGGAAAAAGTGAGTCCAGACGATTGCCCGGATTCTTTACGCGCAGTGTGCATGCTCCGGTAAAACAGTTTGTAAGTCCTAATTTTCTTCCTACACCATCAAACAAACGTGTCAATATCACGCGCAGTATATTATATAATGTAATGAAGGTTCCTGAATATTGGGGAAGCATGCGTTATATCAACGAACGCATCTCAAAGACAGGTGCCGATATGGTCATTAATTTTTATGAGCTGCTTACAGGGCTGACTTATTTCTTATATCGTCCTGCTGTGCCTCAGGTGTGTATAGGGCATCAATATCTTTTCCTTCATAAGGATTTCGAGTTGCCTCAGAAAAACAGGTGTGGAATGAGGCTTCTCAATATGTTTACCAGACTCACTGCATTGGGAGCAAAAGAGCATCTTGCACTTTCTTTCCGCAGTATGAAAGATGATGACAGAAATAGGATTAAGGTCGTACCACCTCTGTTGAGACGTGAAGTGTTCCGTCAGGAATCATCCGATGGGGGTTACATCCACGGATATATGGTCAATTCCGGTTTTTCGGAATGTATTATGCGCTGGCACAAGGAACATCCTGAAACCCATTTGCGCTTTTTCTGGGACAGATGGGATGAAGGGCCGGTCAGGAAAGTTGATGACACGTTGAGCTTTTATCAGTTGGACGATGTCGAGTTTCTGCGTCAGATGGCAGGTTGCAAGGCGTATGCCAGCACTGCAGGTTTTGAGTCTGTATGCGAGGCTATGTACTTGGGCAAACCTTTGATGATGGTACCTGCACACATAGAGCAGGAGTGTAATGCTTTCGATGCCATGAAAAGTTCTGCCGGTATTGTCGATAATGATTTTGATTTGAGTAAGCTGCTGGAATTCTCCGAGACGTATAAACCAGATGCAAAATTCAAGGACTGGGTAAACTCGGCAGAATATATGATAGTTAACGAACTGGAAAGTCTTGCCTCTACTGAATTTATGCCTAATATGTATATGGTGGAAGAATATATATAACAAAATAGCTCATTTTCTGTTCATTTACCGAACAATGTATTGATAATTTTTGTATATTGCAATAACAATGTAATATGTATTACCTTCCTTTGCACAAAAATTAGATATTATGGCAAATAAGAAGAAAGAAAATCCATATCTGGAAAGAGATATAAGCTGGATGTACTTTAACAGACGTATCCTGCAGGAGGCAACTCGTCAGCATGTACCTTTGCTGGAAAGAATGGCTTTCCTGGGAATATACTCAAATAATCTTGATGAGTTCTTCCGTGTACGTATGGCCTCGCAGAACCGTATTGCTGAGTGTGAGGATAAATCAGCAGCCAAGGATAGTGAAAAGGCCAAGAAGATAATCAAGATAATTACGAAACTGAATTCGGAATACGCCAAAGAATATGAAAAGGCGGTGGAAAGTGTCATCTCAGACCTTGAAAAAGAAAACATTTTCATTGTTGATGATGAAAATATATCGCCCGAACAGTTGGAGTATATACGTTCATACTATAAGGATAAACTTAACGGCTTTATTGTCCCTGTATGGTTCTCGGCTATAAAGACGCTTGAATCAGAGACTGACGAAAACATCTTCCTGGCAGTCAAGCTTCAGAAAGATAATGGCACGAAGAATATAGTCGACTATGCTTTCCTTGAACTGCCGGTAGGATTGTGCGGACGTTTTGTACGTCTTCCGGATTGCGACGGAAAGAGTTACATGATGTATCTTGATGATGTGGTGAGATGCTGTCTTCCTATCGTTTTCGAAGGACTGGAATATACCAAGTTCGAAGCATACGCCTTCAAGTTTACCCGCGATGCAGAGATGGAGATAGATAATGACTTGCGTACAGGTACATTGCAGAAGATTTCCAAGGGTGTGAAGAGCCGTAAGCGTGGTGAACCTCTACGTGTGATTTATGATGGCGATATGCCTAAGGACCTGATGAAGCGTGTTCTCAACAAACTGGATGTGGATTCATGGGATACTATCCTTTCCGGCGGTCGTTATCAGAACCATAAGGACTTGATGAAGTTCCCTGATTGTGGCAGGAAGAACCTGAAATATCCGGCATGGACTCCTATTATGAAAAAGGAGCTTGACGGTCCGGAAAGTCTTTTGTCGAAGATTCAGGAAAGAGACAGATTTATCCATGTGCCTTACCATAACTTTGATTCATTCATAAGAGTGCTTCAGGAAGCTGCCGTAAGCAAGAGGGTTAACAGTATCAAGATTACTCTGTATCGTCTTGCCAAGGAATCAAAGGTTGTAAAAGCCCTTATCGGTGCAGCGCGTAACGGAAAGAAGGTTACCGTGGTAATCGAGTTGCTTGCCCGTTTCGATGAGGCTTCCAATATTAGCTGGTCAAAGAAAATGCAGGATGCAGGCATCAAGGTAATATTCGGAGTTGAAGGCTTGAAGGTACACTCCAAGATTACACACATCGGTATGAAAACCGGTCCGGATATAGCTTGTGTAAGTACAGGTAACTTCCACGAAGGTAATGCCCGTATGTATACAGACTGTGTATTGATGACTGCCTCAAGAAGACTTGTAAATGATGTTGATGCAGTATTCGACTTTATCGAACGCCCTTACACACCGATAAAGTTCAAGGAGTTGCTTGTCTCTCCAAATGAGATGAAGAACAAGTTCATAACTCTTATCAATAATGAAATAAAGAACCGCAAGGCGGGAAAACCTGCATATATCAAGATAAAGATAAACCACATCACAGACCCTATAATGGTAGAAAAGCTTTATGAGGCATCTCAGGCCGGTGTGGATATCGATTTGGTGGTACGAGGTAACTGCTCGTTGGTGCCTGGAATTCCGGGAGTGAGTAGCAATATCAGAATTACGGGTATTATAGACCGTTATCTGGAACACTCACGAATCTTTATCTTTGCCGCAGGAGGAGAGGAAAAGATTTTCATGGGCTCTGCCGACTGGATGCCGCGAAATCTTGACAATCGTGTGGAGGTAATTACTCCGGTTTACGATTCTGCCATAAAAGGAGAACTGAAGCGAATTGTAGACTATGGTTTGAAGGACACTCTTCAGGGACGTATAGTCGACGGATTTGGTGATAACAACTTCGCTTCTCTGGCAGAAAATGAAACACCGTTCCGTTCTCAAGAGGCTCTCTACGATAGCTATCTTGCTGAAAACGAATAGATATTATAGCTTGATTTTTCACAACGTTGCTTGTCGCTTGCCCGCAAGGGTATAGTGGCAAGCAATTATTCGCATTTATAAACTTACTGTTAAATTATAAAAAACGAATACTATGAGCAAGGAGATTGAAACAACACTAAATGGTGTGAATTATGCGGCCATCGACATAGGTTCCAATGCCGTACGTTTGCTTATCAAGCATCTTGAAGAAACAAAAGAAGGGGTAAAATTCTCAAAGGTATTGCTGTTGCGTGTGCCTCTTCGTCTGGGTTTCGATGTATTCTCAAAGAATAAAATCTCAGACAAACGTGCCAAGAATATGCTTCGTCTGATGAAGGCCTACAGTCATCTGATGAAGATATACGATGTGAAGGATTATCGTGCGTGTGCCACTTCGGCAATGCGTGACTCAAAGAACGGACCTGAGATTATAAAGCGTATAGCCAAGGAAACAGGGATACAGATAGAGATTATCGACGGTCAGGAAGAAGCGAAAATAGTTTATAATAATCATGTGGAATCCATGGACGACCGCAAAGGCAACTATATGTATGTCGATGTAGGCGGTGGCAGTACGGAGATAAATCTGCTGTCGCAAGGCCAGTTGGTCTGCAGCCGTTCCTACAATATCGGTACTGTACGTATTCTGAATGAGGCAGTAAAGGAAGGCGAATGGGATAGACTCAAGAATGATATGGCGGATCTGGCGAAATCATATCCAGATACTAATATTATCGGTTCTGGAGGTAATATCAACAAGCTGTATCGTATGATAGAGAAAAAAGACAAGAAACGTGAACGTATGACTGTAGCCTCATTGCAGGAACTGCATAATGAATTGAAGCAGTACACTGTAGCGGAAAGAATGCAGAAGTTCAATCTAAAGCCTGACCGTGCCGATGTTATTGTTCCGGCTGGTGATATTTTCCTCACTATTGCAGGTATTATAAAAGCGACTTACATCTATGTGCCTGTTATCGGACTTGCCGACGGAGTGATAGACGGAATTTATTTGCGCAACAAATGGAAAGCTCTTAATAATGAGGTGTGATATATTACACAAAAACGGCGGAACAAATCGTTCCGCCGTTTTTGTGTATATGACTTATGTTAGAATCTGCATCTCAGGTCAACACCAATCTGCATCGGGCGTCCCATTTGTGCGAATCCTCTGTTCATCGATTCAAAGTAGAATGCCTGGTAGTCAGTGTTCAGTGCATTGTTTATCCAGATACCAATCTGTCCGTTACCCTTGTTCAGGCTTATACGTCCGTTCAGTGTGCCGTAAAGGTCCTGGTAAGCATTGTTCTGTTCTGTCCAGTAGATACGTCCTGCACCTTTGTAGTTCGCGTTTACTATTATGTTGTCCAGCCATGCACCGCTCTTCATGCGGAAAATATACTGACCTCCTACAGTGAAGGTATGTTCCGGAACGAATGGAACGTAATTGCCATTGTAACTTACTTCCTGTAATTTGCCTTGTGCATCCTTATAGTTACTTATATACTCAGTGAACTTAGAGTTTGTATATCCATAGTTACCATTCAAAATAAAATTATCTGTTATCTGAGCTTTCAGAGCCAGTTCTCCACCTATGCTTCTGCTCTTTCCTGCATTGATTGTGGTACGTCCCAGTCCGCTTTCCGCAAAACGTGAAATCTGCTGGTCGTGAGTATCCATATAGAATGCGGCAATGTCAGCTTGCAGACGTCCGTCGAACATAGTGAGATGTGAACCAATTTCGTAGTTCCATGAGTATTCAGGTTTGTACAGCGTAGCATCCTTGATATCAACTCCATCCTTCTTGAACATTTCCAGCATTCCTGCAAATTGGCTAAACTCGTCTGTACCTGCTACTGCATCAATCATTGAATTACGGAGTGAACCTTGGATAATGTCAGAGAACATCTGTATGTTATAACCCCCTGAGCGGTATCCTTTACTCACTGTTGCATATACATTGTTCATTGTATTCCAGCTATACTGTAAGGAAAACTTAGGAAGAATTTGCAAATAGTCGGTTGAGAGTCCTCCTTTGAATACAGATAAAGCTTCAAGATTTTTAACTTCTATAGGAATTTGACCCATTTTGAATAGAAAGTTAAATGGCATACTTGTAGAAGTATTGTAATCCATTTTTATCTTTTCATAATCCAAACGTATACCAACAGTAGCAGATAAACCTTCAATCAAAAAATCATTAAGTGTAGATTGATGATAAACGGCACCATTAAGTGTAGGTGTGTCGAATATACCAGGTACATTAATTTGGCTTGAAGTGATATCTACTTTTATTTCTGGTGCTTGAGGATTACCACTGGGGAATATACTGTTAATATTATTTTCAATTATCGCCTGGATACCATCCTCGTGGAAAGTCACCGGTCCTTCAGTGTCAAGCCACTGATAGAAACCGCTCACACCTGTAGTCCACTGCCAGCGGCGTCCCGGTTTCGATTTAAGCACTATTTCCTCACTTATGGTCTTTGAGTTCTGTCTCTGCGACATAGTGTATACATTCTTTCTTGTGAAATCCTGGTCGAGGTTCATTTCGTCTTTCAGATACTGGAAACCTGTCACACTGCTAAGGATAAAGTTTTCAGCCTGGTGTTCAATGTTCAGACCTCCGTTGAGGAGATGACGCATATATCCGCACTCGTTATTGTAAGCCACTTTGCCCAAGTCGCCTTTCAGGTCCTGATAATAGATGTCATTTTCAGAAATGTTTGTCAGCTTATATGGATAACCGCCCTGATTGGAATATTCATAATTCACAGTGAAGTCCAGTTTAAGATTGTCCTTTGGCAACCAGATAGCCCTCATTCTTCCGCCTACTTCGTCACCTTTGTCTATCTTCTCGTTGTTGCGTGCCACATTTTCAAAGAAACCTCCTTCATGCTCATAAAAAGCTCCTGCCGAGAAAGCGAATTTTTCTGAAATACGGTGGTAGTGGTTTACGGAAGCCTTATAGTTGTTATAGGTAGCAGCTCCAAGGCTTATATCTGTACCTTGATATGAAAAAGGTGATTTAGTGAACACACGGATAAGACCACCCATGGTGTTACGTCCGTACAGAGTACCCTGCGGACCGCGCAATACGTCTATACGTTCTATATCCGAATAATTGAAATCGAAAGCAGATTTGTCGATGAAAGGAATATTGTCTACGTACAGTCCCACGGCAGGAGTGTTGATTCTTGAACCGATACCTCTTACATAAACAGAAGTTGTAAGTTTTGAACCGTAGTCAGGAATGAAAAGGTTAGGAACAAGTCCGGACAATGATTTTACTGATGTGACAGAATTGTTTCTCATATCTCCCTGCGAGAATGATGTGGCAGACAGAGGCTGTTGTCTCAATCTGTTATTTTCTTTAGGAGTAGCGATAACCACCACTTCTTCTATGTCTATCACTCTGGTTGTGTCTGCCGGTGCGCTGATGTTTTCGTTTGTGGGCAGACTGTAGGCAGGAGTCACTCCGGTTGCTATGGTAACACCTGCCGCCATTAATTTAAATGTCTTTAGAGCTGTATGTCTTCTCATTTTTTCAGTCTGTATATGGTTTTTGTAATTCGTTTGCAAAGGAAATGCAATGCGCGAAAACGTACAATCCTAATTTATTATGATTTTAAATGCTGTCGGCGTCAATGTATCCGTTCATGACAGCATAAATAGCCAGTCCTGAAACGGATTTTATACCGAGTTTTTCCGTGATGTTCTTCCTGTGGGATATCACTGTGGTCAGACTGATATTCAGTTTTTCGGCTATTTCCTTGTTTATATATCCCTTGGTTACCAGAACCAATACTTCTATTTCCCTGGCAGACAAAGCTGGTATACTATCCTTTGGCTGAGGCTTGACCGGATGATGAGTCATTTCGTGTCCTCTGCTTCTCATTTCCATAAAAGCCTTGATCAGTTTTTCCTGAGGCAGGAAAGTGTTGAGCACAGGAACACCGACAGGTATTTGAGGTTCACCTGCCGACAGGACAATGCTTTTAGGTCTTCTTTCAAGGAAGAAAGCAGTGTGCTCGAAATATATTGATGTCGACACAAAATAGTGTGCATACATATCAGGAGTATCGTCTATCAGAGCTTCGAACGAGTGGAACACGCGTATGACAGCCTGCGGTATCAACTCTTCCAATATGGTCTGCAATCCAAGTGCCGTAAGAGTATTCTTTTCGATTATAGCAATTTCAGGAATCATTTTATTATCGTTTAAACAGTGTTTAAATGGTATTTAAATGGTGTTTAAATTCTCATGAACGCAGCAACAGCTTCTGCACATCTCTCTCCGTCAACTCCTGCAGAGACTATTCCTCCGGCATAACCTGCACCTTCGCCACATGGGAATAGTCCTTCCACTGTGACATGCTGCAGTGTTTCGTTGTCGCGTACAATTCTGACAGGTGCCGATGTACGTGTTTCCACTGCAATCATCACCGCATCGTTGGTGAGGAAACCTCGTGAACTCCTGCCGAACATTTCGAATCCCTTACTCAGGCGTTCGCTGATGAATTCAGGCATCCAGAAGTGTAGGGGAGATGATATGATGCCGGGACTGTAGGAAGTGACAGGAAGGTCGTAGCTCAGTTTCTTTCTTGTGAAGTCCACCATTCTCTGTGCCGGTGCCGTCTGTCGCATATTTGCCTGCTGCCAGCATATCTGTTCCAGTCTTTCCTGGAACTGCATCATAGCCAGTACAGACTGTTCTCCATCTTTGGTTGTCTTGCGTATCAGTTCTTCTGTTTGCTGTTCTGCAGATCCTTCAATCGCTTCGCATGCCTGCAGTTGCAGGGTAGGGTCGTTCAAGTCTTCAGGACGAATCTCTACCACCATTCCCGAGTTGCTCCATTTCGTACCACGGTTGCTTGGACTCATTCCGTTTACGACAAGCTGGTGAGGACCGCTTGCAGCCGGAACCACAAAACCGCCAGGGCACATACAGAAACTATATACACCACGTCCGTCCACCTGCTGTACGAAACTGTATTCCGCGGCAGGCAGATATTTACCCCTACCGTTTTTGTTGTGATATTGAATCTGGTCGATAAGCATTGATGGATGCTCCAGACGCACACCTACGGCAAGACCTTTAGTCTCCATCTTCACACCATTTGCGTACAGCCAGCGGTAAACATCGCGAGCAGAATGGCCGGTAGCAAGTATCACAGGACCTCTGAAAGTCCTTCCGTCGTTAGTCTCAATACCAACAACCTTGTTTCTCTCTATTATAATGGCATCCATTCTTGTCTTGAAGTGGACTTCTCCGCCACATTCCAGAATGGTGTTTCTCATGTTTTCAATTACTCTCGGCAGTTTGTCCGTACCGATGTGAGGATGAGCATCGATAAGGATTGAAGTACTGGCCCCGTGCTGGCAGAACACATTCAGAATCTTGTCCACATTGCCGCGCTTCTTGCTTCTTGTGTAAAGCTTGCCGTCGGAATAAGCGCCTGCTCCACCTTCGCCGAAACTGTAGTTCGATTCAGGGTCAACCTTATGTTCACGGCTGATTTTTGCCAAATCTTCTTTTCTTTCGCGCACGTTCTTTCCGCGTTCAATCACTATCGGACGCAGACCCAGCTCTATAAGTCGCAGTGCTGCAAACAGTCCTCCCGGACCGGCGCCCACAACAATCACCTGTGGCTTTCCGCTCACGTTCTTGTATTCTGTTGGAGTATATTCTTGTGTGTCCGGCACTTCGTTGATGAACACCTGTACCTTTACATTTACATATATGGTACGCTGACGTGCGTCGATACTCTTTTTCAGAACTCTTACTGCATTGATAGTTCTGATGTCAAGCCCCTTTTCGCGGCTGATATATGTCTTCAGCGACTGTTCGCTTGCAGCCTGTTCAGGCAATATTCTGAGTTGATATTCGTTTACCATCTTAATTAAGTTTTAGTCTTTATGTTCATCCGAAAAGTTCCCTGAATGCTTCTTCCACTTTTCTTACCGGAACAAGTTCAATCTTTATTTTCTTTTTATCCAATCCTTGCAGATTATGTTTGGGGATCAGCATACGTGTGAAACCAAGTTTCTCAGCCTCGCTTATCCTCTGTTCGATTCTGTTTACGGGGCGTATCTCTCCGCTAAGTCCCACTTCGCCTGCCATACATACACCCGATTCTATTTCCGTGTCCATATTGCTAGACAGAATGGCGCTTATCACAGCCAGGTCGATAGCCGGGTCGTTAACTTTCAGTCCGCCGGCAATGTTCAGGAACACATCCTTCTGAGCTAGTTTGAAACCTACACGTTTCTCCAGTACGGCAAGCAGCATGTTCATTCTTCGGATGTCGAACCCTGTTGCCGAGCGTTGAGGCGTTCCGTAGGCAGCAGTACTTACAAGAGCCTGCACCTCGATAAGGAATGGACGGATACCTTCAGTTGCACAGGCTATGGAAATTCCGCTCATTCCTTCATGATCCTGGGTGAGCAGCAGTTCAGAAGGATTGCTTACCTGACGCAGACCGTCCTGACGCATCTCGTATATACCCAGTTCTGCGGTACTTCCGAAACGGTTCTTTATGCTTCGCAGTATTCGGTACATATAGTGCTGGTCGCCTTCGAACTGAAGTACTGTATCTACTATATGTTCCAATACTTTAGGTCCGGCAATGCTTCCTTCCTTGTTGATGTGTCCAATCAGTATGACCGGAGTTCCCGTTTCCTTCGCAAATCGCAGTATTGCAGCCGAGCATTCTCTCACCTGTACTATGCTTCCTGGGGATGAGTCAAGACTTTCTGTAGAAATAGTCTGTATGGAGTCTATGATAACCAAGTCCGGAGCAGTACTCTTAATATTGGCGAAAATCTGTTCCAGTGAAGTCTCGCATGCTATGAGCAGTTCGCTCTCTCCGTTATGCTTTATTCTGTCCGCACGCAATTTGAGTTGTCGCGCGCTTTCCTCGCCGGAGATATACAGTATTCTTTTGTTGGTCAGATGCAGAACAGTTTGCAGGACAAGGGTTGACTTACCTATACCCGGTTCGCCGCCAAGCAGTGTGAGCGAACCTTGCACCAGTCCGCCGCCGAGCACTCTGTTCAGTTCGTCGTCCATAAGGTCAATTCTTTGTTCCTCCGATGAGACAATTTCCTTAAGATATTGTGGTTTTGAGCGTATGGATTCAATACCGTGGGCGGCATGCTTTGTCACAGGCGCTTCTTTCCTGACCACCTCTTCTGTGAAAGTGTTCCACTGTCCGCATGAAGGACATTTGCCAATCCATTTTGGTGACTCCTGTCCGCAGTTTGTGCATACGAATACTGTTTTGTCTTTTGCCATTGTTTATACTGGATTATGTATATTATGCAAAAGTAATGAAAGGTGAGCGTTGAGGCAAATGAAATACTTAATTTTTCAATTTGTGTCATTTTGATCAGGCGTATAGTCGGTATTTCATGGAAAGATAATTTATTGAAATGTTTTGTTGTTTCACTCAAGTTTTTTTGCGTTGTGTGTCTTATTTTACATGCTTATTATATTGATAATCAAATTCTTATTTTCAGATGTTACTCTTTTTTGAGTGGTAAAGAAAGTTGGATATCCAGTATGAATAGATGGCAACAGGTATAAATAAAATTTTTCCTTCCGGTGTGTCATATTTTCCAAAACGTGTTTTGGATGTGACAAAGATTTTTCTTACGCTATGGTTAAATGATAAAAAAGTATGAAGTGATTTTAATTCTGTAGGGTTATCAGCAAAACGGTCTGTCCACTTAATTTCTGCAACAGAAATCGCTTTTTGTGTTGCCATGTCTACCCATACAATATCAACCTCACCTTTCGTACGCCCCTTTGCCCAGTTGGCATAAAAAAAATCGGTCTTTCCGCCTTGAATCCATTGAGAAAATACTGCTGTTTCTACCATGCTTCCAATAAATTCGTCATCTTCCTTTATAGGTGTGAATAAAGCACAACGCAATGAAGGATTTGTAAGATAAATTTTGAAAGATGTAACTCGTTGCATACGTTTTGCATTTTGGTCTATACGATTTACAATTTTTATTAAAAAAGCGGCTTCAAGATATTCTAAATATCTTTTTATTGTTTCTTTTTTGATGCCGGCTTCAGTTGAGAGGGATTCGTATGAAAATTCATTTCCTGAACGAAAAGCTATGTGTACGAATAGCTTGTTTAGTTCTTGTATATCAGATATTCCATAAAGACTTGGCAAGTCTCGCAACAATACTTTGTCTATAATATCATTTTTAATGTATTGTCCCGGATTTCGACGGATGGTTTCAGAGAATACAACCTCAGGGTATCCTCCAAAATTTATATATTCGATAAAATGCTGGTTAAGCGTGTCAATATTTATAGTATCATACGGAGATATTTCGTTTTTGTTTTCTACTATTAGTGAGTCTAACCCTTTGAATTTTATATACTCATAGAAAGTTAGTGGTGGTAACAGGAAATCGCTGAATCTTCCGGCTCCACTTTCAATGCTTTTCATTTTCAACGCAGCTGCTGCAGAACCGGATGCGACAAAACGTGAAGAGCGATATGTGTCAACCATAGATTTCAAATGTACCTCCCAATTTTTCAGGTACTGTATTTCATCAAAAAACACATAAAATCCCTCAAAATTTTTTTCATCTTTGAGAGCTTTTCTGGCAAGTGAAAAAAGATTGTCTAATGAAATATTATTATATATGGGTGTATCAACAGATACATAAATAATTTTTTTAGGATTTATTCCTGAGGAAATTAATCTGTCGATAGAATGATAAATCATAACAGTTTTTCCTACACGTCGTGGCCCCATCAATATTACTGCGCGTCTTACAGATAAATCTGTCATTAATTCATAAAAATCATCTAAATATGCTCGACGAGGAAATTTTGTAAAGTCCTCATCCACTTTCCCTGATTCCCACCAGGGATTATCAAGGACCATACGTTTCTGTATTTGTTCTTCAATGAAAGAATTTACAATATTCATATACTATTATTTTGTAATACCTCAAAGATGAAAAAAAACTATTATTTATGCAAGTAATGTATTAATAAATATATTCAAATATGACTATTTTATACTATAATGTATATTAGTAATTATAAGCAAGAGGTCAAAAATAAGAAATATATTCAACACGAAATATTAATATTGTATCAT